>DDIK01000162.1 GCA_002338505.1 Bacteriovorax sp. UBA1852 | reverse complement strand
CAGTTGCACCAGTTACAAGAATAAGTCCTCTTTTTCTTAGGGCTATACTTTTGAGGCTTGCGCTTAAATTAAGATCATCAATAGTATGAATCTTCATATTTACAATTCTAAGAATGATTGCGGTCTTACCGTTGTAACGATAGAAATTATATCTTACACGACACATATCAGGTATTTCATAAACTCCATCGAGATCTAAAAGGTTGTCGAAGTTCCTGAGATCTTCTGGCTTAAACATAATTTCACAAATACTTTTAATATCTTCTTTTTTAAGATTCTTATTAGATTTTACTGGAATGAGCCCACCTCTTATACGTAAAGCAGGTGTTTCATCTTCCCTTATATGAACATCACTAGCATTATTTTGCATGGCCACTTCAATTAATGCTGTAATATGTTTTAAATCAAAACTCATAAATTATCTCTTTTAAATTATGTATATACACTATTTCGGTACTTTATAAGAGAACCTTAGTGATAATTATGACTTACATAGTGCCTTTCGCATTCTCCATAGAAGGTGACTTATGTATGGCCTTCTGTTTTCTTTAGTAACAAGCATCAAGAGCTTTGTTATTTTTAGTTTATCAGGGTCAGAAAAGAGGAGAATTAGCATTTCTTGAATAAAATTTGTATTAAGTGTTATGTAATTATCAGTTCCTACACCTAGTCTCATTCCTTTTTTCTCCCACCAAGAAAAAGGGTGATCTTTAAAGTCAGGGAATGCTCCTGTAAGTTTTAGATTGGAGGAGGGAAGTGCTACAAGTGAGACATTCTTATGTATAATTCTATTAAGTATATCATGTTGATAATGTTCTATTTCTCTCGCTGTATGAAATTTAGTTTTAAGAAAAAAGATTTTTTCTTCTTCATTTAGTGGGATACCTTTATATAACTTCGTTTTAATATTCTTGTCTGGCCACTCCATATCTTCTAGTTCTTCCCATTCAAGTGTCTTTGCCTTTATAGGTTCTCTTTTAATGTTCTTTTCTATGATTCTTTGAAATAGTCTATGAAAATAAAAGTTTGGGTTTATACCAAGACTTAGTCCATGTTCAAGTGTATCAATGTGCCAAATGTTCATAGCATTATCAACAGACTGAATACCTTTTTTTAGATTCTTCCAAGTTTCTCCATGGTGACTTCTAATTTTAAGTCCTTCATACTGAAGCTTTCTAAGTCCAGTCTTAAGTTCTTTGAAGTGGGCTTTTCTGTATAGCTCTCTTTCATCACCAACAGTATCAATCTCTGTTAAGACTTCTTTAAGTTCTGGTCTTTTCTTAATAATTTTTAATAGGGCACTAACCTGATGTTCAAAGTGCTCTTCTTTACTTGAGAAATTCTCTTGATCATAGAAGTTCAGTTCTTTTCTAAATGACGGAGATAATATAAAATTAAATGTAGGAACTTCTTTTTGAAACTTCATGAAGCCTTCATAGAGACCCATCACAACATCTTCTTCTGTAATGTCATTACTTCCTGGGATCTTCTCACTTGAGATGCTAGTTGCTCTTGAAAGTGTAAACTTGAGTCTAATAGAACCGACATTATATTTATTATAAAGCTCTGATGCCATATATTATGCCGCATCTTCATGATCTTTTTTCGAACGTAAGATAAGTTTTGCAAGATATAGAATTTCAAGATAGCGACTAAATTGTTCACCGTCTTTGAGACGAATGAGATCATCGACATCTTCTACGCTCTCAATTGGTAGTGCATCTTTTCCATAAACTTCGACAATTTTCTTTTCGAATATACTTTTGTTCTTCGATTTGAGTAACTTCTTTAAACGAGGATAAATAAAGTCTGCGGCAAGTGATCCTGTGAGATGGATATGTTCCTCATGATACTGAAGAGGGAAGTTTTCAAAAAAGAGAAATAATGAATCACTAACTGGATGTACTAGTAAAGTTTCAATGTCAACTTCATTAATCTGAAAGCTACCTAGAAGTTTAATGAATTCATTAAGGGCTTTCTCTAGTGGTGGATTCTCTTTAATGGACTCACTGTGTGATAGTAGCTCTAATGTATCATGTAGATTGATTCCATTAGTTTCACTTATGATTTTTACAAGTTCACAGTAGAGAGTCTTTGTTATTAGTTCGCGCTTTTTATACATATTAATTCCTTAGCTCTTAAGAGCATCTTCATAGGCATTTCTTAAATTATTAAAGGTTTCGTTTAATCTCTTTGTTATAAGATTTGTCTTTTCTATATGATTCCACTTATCTGGATGATGTAGTTGTACGAGTTTCTTGTAGAGACTCTTTGTTTTAGTTTCATTATCTTTTACATTATAAAACTTTTGTGAAAAATATTTTTTATCTCTAGCAATCAATGGCTCAAGTATTGAGAGGTTTTTATCCATAGCAGAAATGAGCTGGTTTGGACTATTCATCTTCTTATCAAAGAGTGGAAGAGATAAGTGTTCACCTACAGTATTGTTTAGGTAGTCATTGATTATAACTTCTATATTATCAGGTTCTATTGACATAAAAATAAGTATATTTACTTCATCTTTATTAAGTCGATAGTTCTTAAATATTTCACTATTCTCAGAACTTCTATATTGATCTAATAGTATATTTAATGCAATGACCTGATACAGGGAGCTCATATCACATTGACCTT
>DDIK01000116.1:1140-10685 GCA_002338505.1 Bacteriovorax sp. UBA1852 | reverse complement strand
CCAAGATATGGTCAAATCTCTCATTAATAGGTTTTGTACTATAATCTCTTTCCGTCATAGCAATCTCTTAATGTCTGCATCAGATATTGGAAAAATTGAAAAGTCTGAAGACTTTGGAGATCTGAATGTTTGCTTTAATTTTGGTGATATGTGAATCGAATTGATAGAGTCATCTGGCAATAGGATATCTGCCTCCCTCATCATTCTAAACAGAACCTGTCTGATCTTCTTAACTGTAGTTGGCTTTAGATTATCTAGCTCGTCATGCCACTCAGCCTTTGCATTGTAAAAAATATCAAAGTCTTTATAAGTCATCTTAAAATTAAGATGTAAAAACTTCTCTCTTACTACTTCTATTGCAAATTCTTTGATGAACTTATGCCTCTCGCAAGCAGCATACCATAGAAGATATTTCTTTTCCTGAATGCTTCCAGAGATCAATAGCGCAAGCTGATCTTCGTTTAACTGCTCTAGCCTAAAGATAATTTCTTGGATAAATCTTTTTGAAGATGCATTAGTTTTTGCTTGAAGAACATTATCTGATAAAACATGCTTTCTAACTTCACTCCAATTTCTAAAATCAAAATAAATTTCAGCTAACTCTGGAGCTTCTTTAAAAAAAAGTCCTCCAGCAGTAAATGACATATTATATGTTAAGTCGGCCATAAGCTTACTACTTCTTTCTAAATTCATTTGCTCTATCATTCATTACCCACTCGTCTACTTCTTTTGTTTTAAACTTCCACAATTTACCAACTCTATGAGCAGGAATTTTCCCTTTCTCTAGCCATCGATATACTGTTTCTTTTGAGATACCTAAATATTGTGCAATTTCTTGAACAGATAACCAGCGATCCGCAACTTCAAGATTCATTATCTTCTCCGTGATAATACAAAGATTTGTAACTATATAAAATTATGTAATATTTTTTAAAAAATGACAATCAATTACAAAGAAACACAATCAATTAAGATTTCTTGACCGAAGACACGACAAAGAGAGTCAAAGACTCTCTAGATCATGAATCCAATAGTAATCACCACCGACCTCCATAATGCTTTCGTCTTCTCCAAGAGAATCGATATACTCGTCTTTTGCAAGATCCCAAGCAATTGGGTCAAGTTCTTTTATCGCAAGAGAAGTACTCTTTGAAATGCATCCAATCTGAACCCCTTCTCCATAAGACTCCTCAATCATTTGAGAAAAAACTTCTTCAAGGTCAATCGCTTCAAGCTCTTCTTCAACAATACTTTCAATAACCCAGTCTGTGCCATATTCAACTCCAACTCCTTCGAGGTGGCGCATAAGATCATCACTACCGCAACTCTTACAAATTCCACTAGGGCATTTGACATAGCAGCTATAGCAAAATGGTGTAGTCTTTTCGAAAGCAAGTTCTTTAAGTTTAGTTTTAATGTCTTGTAAGCTCATGTTTACTCCTTTTCCATTTTTTATTTGATGGGAACGAGAAGTAATGAAGTCGAATGCATTTCAATAAAAATCTCGGAGGGGTTCCCTACTGGGAGACCGTGATTTTTATTGAAATGCTAATGAGCGAAATGGAGGCTTAAGTGGACATAATAAAAAATTTGTAAAAGGAGTTAGAGCTAAAGGATCACACTAACTCCAATAACTGGTTAGAGAAAATCAAGAGCATCTGTTATGCCTTGAATATGAATCCCTGACTTTCTAACGTAAATTTGCATGGTCTTTAAATCTTTCCAGCCCCCCATGGACATGACCTTGATTGGCTCAACACCTTTTGAAAGCATAATTGTTGCCCATGTTGCCCTTAGGTCATGAAATCGAATGAGTGGTAGGCCAATTTCTTTTAAGAAGTCTTTTAAATACTTCGCTTGATAACCTTTTTGCCATCCTTCCACTCTTGGCAGGACATAGTCATCAGTTCGAGCTTCAAAAAGCTCTAGCATAATTGGCATTAAAGTATTTGCAATTTCAACCATACGATCATCACCGGACTTAGTTTCCTTAAAGCCATTTTTAATTGTATAAGAGCAATTAACAACCATTACTCTTTTCTTTAAATCAACATTCTCCCATTTAAGCGCAAACAACTCCCCGTTTCTCATTCCTGTATAAAGAGCAACTGCCCATATAGAAAACCATTCATTCTCTCTCTCCTTAGCTTCAAATAAAAGTTTCTTTACCTCATTTTCTTTTAGAACTAATTTAATTTTCTCACCTGTCTTAAATTTTAATTTAGGGGTTGGGTCTCTATTTATCATTTCTTGCTCATGAGCATATTTGAAAACTGCTCGAATATGTTTGAGCATACTTTTTCTATGAGACTCTGAATAAGTCGACATATCTTCAATGATTAGATCTCTTATTTCAGAAGTCGTAATAGTATTAATTGACCTCTTTCCCCACTTCTTAAAAGTATGAGACTCCAACATGACCTTATAGTTATAGAGAGTATTATTTGCAATTCCCCTATTACCAAAGCTGACTAAAAATTCATTTACGACATCAGGCCAAAGTGGATGAAGATCAAGATTAAATTTTTCTCCCATAAGGATAATTAATTTCTTATAAACCTTTTCAGCTTCTTCTCTTGTCTTAATTCCTTGCCGGCGTAAGCTCCTTGTAACTTTCGTTACAGGATGTCTTCTGTGATAAGTAACTACATAGTGATTTCTCTTTCTATCGTATTTAATTCCCATGACTAGACCTTCCTTTTTAATGTTAAAGAGTTATTAAAAACGCCTTAGCGATTTTTAATTTTCTATGATCTAGCCTGTTGATTATATCGATACATTCAGAACGAATGTGCTCAGGGACTTCAAATTCACCATCTAGCATCCCTTGAAATTCTTCCCAAGTATAACCATAAACCTTTAAGAACTTTTTAATCATTTTGTCATCGAGATCCCTTCTACCATTCTCAGAATGGTTAACAGTGGCCTCAGATACCCCCATCATTGGGGCAACATTCCTCATGGAAAGACTACGCGATTCACGCATAAACTTTAAAAGGGTCGCTTCTTTGGTCATGACTTTATAGTCTGATCTTCTCTTCTTCTTTCTTTTAAATCTGATTTTTTTGTCTGTTTTTGACATGCTTTTCTCCTCTTTTTTATGATTAGAAAAGCTTCAAAAAAGTTACGAACAGTAGTCCAACGATATCGTTAACTTAAGCTCTTTTTCTGCACCGTCAATTACGGACAATAGTCCATGATTTTTGAGCAAATTTCGGATAGCCAAAAAGTTAGCCACAAATAGCCATTTTGGGGCAATTTTAGGCAGCTTTAGGCAGGATAAAATCCGTAGTCCAAGCGTAAGTTACCGAATTTAAGTAGCTGTTTTAATAGATTTTTGGGATTTGGGAGCGTCCACCATCGAAATCCGATGGTGGAGGTGGTGGGAATCGAACCCACGTCCGAAACAACGTCTTGGTAGCGGCCTACGTGTGTAGTCTTCATTTATGGCCAGAAGACAAGGCTATCTAAGTTACGTGCGCTTAGCAAACCCCGGTGGGTGATTAACGAGTGGACCCGGTAGACTCGAAGCCAAGTTAAACTCCTGACTTAAAGAGCTATGCTAGATTCTGTTTATTGGCACTAGCGCCTCAAGAATGGTGTTGCTTATTAAGCAGCCATTGCTGGAGCAAAATTATCTTCTGCAATTATGGTTTGGTCTCCTTTTTACCAGGACCGTGGAGACCAACCTGGACACGCCCGGATACCTGTCTGCTATCTCGTCGAAACCAGGGCACCCCCGAATATTTTGACGTCTAACTTCTAGTATCGCTAGTTTGCTAATATATCACAAAGCATTAAAATTGGAAACTTTTATAACTGCTCTATTTGCTTTATCCACTTAGACTTATTCTCTTCACTCATAAAGGCACTCTTAAACGAATTAATCGCCAACGCCTTAAGCTCATCCCTACTCAGATCTAGCTCTTTTTGACACTGAATGAAGTTCTCCCCAAGATAGCCTCCAAAATAAGAAGGATCATCTGAGTTAATCATCACAAGTAATCCACTACTCATGAGATTCTTGAGATTATGATCACTCAGCTTATCAAAAACACAGAGCTTAACATTTGAAAGTGGACAGACAGTAAGTGGCATCTGCTCTTCTTTTAAACGCTCAACGAGTTTTTCATCCTCAAGAGATCTCACGCCATGATCAATTCTCTTAACTTTTAAAAGATCTAGTGCTTCCCAAATATATTCAGTAGGACCTTCCTCGCCTGCATGAGCAACCGTTAAAAATCCTTCTTCGAGAGCTTTTTTAAAGACTCGCTCAAACTTACTTGGTGGATGACCAACCTCAGAAGAATCAAGTCCCACTCCAATAATTTTATCTTTATGCGCAAGCGCCTGATCAAGAGTCTTAAAAGCTGCGTCCTCATCAAGGTGTCTAAGAAAACACATGATAATCTCAGAAGAGATATCCAACTTCTCCCTTCCATCTTTAAGTGCTCGATCAATTCCATTAATGACTACGTCAAATTCAATACCGCGATCAGTATGGGTTTGTGGATCAAAGAAAATCTCTGTGTGAACAATATTGTCTTCTTTACACTTTAAAAGATACGCCCATGTCATATCGTAGAAGTCCTGCTCTTTAATGAGAACATTGGCCCCTTGATAATAAATATCTAAGAATGATTGGAGGTTATGAAAGTCATAGGCCTTCTTGATTTCTTCAACGCTTTTAAAAGGAATTTCAATTCCATTTCTCTTTGAAAGCTCAAACATTAACTCTGGCTCAAGCGAGCCCTCTATATGTAAATGAAGCTCGGCCTTTGGTAACTTCTGAATAAAATCTCTCATATTTAACCTCTTATTTAATAGTTTGGTAGAGTATCATAGCAAATAATATGCTAGAGTAAAGGCTATGTATTCACGCAAAGCAAAAGTTGGAAAGAGCACTCTAGAGCTTGTCCACCGCACATTAAAGACCGTTCTGCGCGTTAAAGAAAAGTATCTTAAAACCGCAAACGAGGAAGTCTACTATCTGCACCACGAAGTCAAGAATGCGCCTACTCTCGTGCTCATTCATGGTTTTTCAGATATTCCGGAGAGCTTTCTTCCGTGTCTCTTTGCACTCAGAAATAAGTTCAACATAATTCTTCCGGCCCTTAAGGGTTTTGACTTTGAAGGCGTTGATCCACAGAAGACCTACTCTCTAGAGATCTATCGCGACACAATTCTTGGAATCCTAGATCATCATGGAATTGATGAATTTCACATCGGTGGTAATTCCCTAGGCGGAGCAACATCTCTTCTCACATACAAAGGCGCACCAAAAAGAGTAAAGAGTCTCATTCTCATCAATAGCGCTGGCTTTGAATTTGATCATATCGACAGTGTCACAAAGCGCTTCTTAAAAGGAGAGAATCCTTTTATTGTAAACGCAAGGCCTGACTTCAAGGCGCTAACAGAGACAATTTTTCACAAAGTTCCTCGCTACCCGCTCTTTATCAATCAATTTCTCTATGAAGATTATAAAATCAGCGCTCAGCAATATACAGATATCGCAACAAAGCTCTTTGAAACTGATAAGACTCTGAGCCAGGGATCGCATATTATCTCTCCTGAAGAAATCTTAGTTCCCACGCAAATTATTTGGGGAGAAAGTGATGGCTTCTTTCCGCTTGAGATAGCCAGGACAATATCTGATGTTATTCCCGATGTGAGGCTTAGGACGATTAAGAACTCAGGCCATGTTCCGCATCTTGAGTCGCCAAATATTGTTCAAAACGTAATAGCAGATTTTCTTAAAACACAGCATGAATAACTTCATTAAATTCATAGCGCGTCGCTCGTGAGCGGGCTTTCTTTCTCTTTGGAATTTTGTGAATGCTCACCTCATCTATAGATGGTAGCTGTCTTTTAATAGCAAAAATGATTTCTCTAAACTGTGACACATTAAAGAAATCATAACCAAGAAGTTGATAAGGTGTCTGTGAATTGATCTCATATAATTTTTCAATCCATTTTCTTAAATTCACTTCTGTATTTAATTTAAATATTGCACTTAGGCCTGTATCCAGAGGGATTGGCTCAAAGAAAGTCTCATTAAAGAATGGTCTATCTAAGAATTTCTTCGCCGCCTCTTCTTTGGATAAGAGATGCTCATTTCTCGCTTCCCAGTATTCAATAAGATACTGACTCACTCCTTGTTTGAATTCACCGAGATTAAAGTCTTCACTTCTTTCATAATATGCAGGTTTTGCAATTCCAAAAGATTGAAGCTCTTGTAAGTCTTGATATGCGCTCTCAGAGATATTTCTAAGAATGCCATTCATTCCAGTGTAATTTAACTTATCGAGTTTATCTTTGTATAAAGCATCAAAGTACATAGGAAGACCGAGCATCGATTCTCTATTCGTTTTTAAAAGACTTCGGCCATCAAGATATTTCACCTTTCTTAAAAGTGTTCTTTGAAACTTATTACCATCACTTGGAAAGCAGCCATAAGTCAGACTCTCAGATGGTGAGACGCTTGCTTGCCCTTTTCTAAAGTTAATAAAAGCTTTTACGAGGTCCTTATGTCCGAGAGTGACAAATAACCCTCGAATGACTTTACTATACATTCTCTCAGTACAGTCGGAATGACATGGCCTAAGCTCTTTATAATAATTCCATAACTCATCAAAGTCTCTGCCCTTTAATAAATCGTTATGATCTAAACTTTCAAACCAAGTGTAGTCTGCTCTAAGGTCGCTAATCGTATGTTGATATCCCTTAAAACGAGTTCTTATCTTAGATCCTATTTTTTTGACTATATTTTTCTTTTGATAGAGGTGATACTTGCGAAGAGGCTTCTCTTTTGCCACATAGAGAGTATTTATATTGATCGCTTTCTTTATTCTCTTGTAGTCTTTAAAAGCTATCTTTAGGAGATGCTCCTCTAAATTCTTTAGACTTTTTCCTAGATCATTTTCACTTTCTAAGTGAGAAAATTCTTTAACATCATCAAAACTCCTATTTGCTTTCTTTATAAGCAACCAAGCAGCTCCAAGTCTTGTGAGAGGTACTGAAATTGAAAGGCAATCCAGATAGTTAATATAGACTTGCTTCTTTTTAACTGGGGCTTTTATTTCACAGTGATCATTTAAACTAGCACTAAAGACCGTTTGTGATAAAAGTAGAATGAAAAAGAAGACAAGTCTCATATTACCATCCTTAATTATCTTTCAAGAAAAATTGAATCATCACCACTTTCAAGTGTGTAATTATCATCATCAATCTTTATAACGGTAAGAGTATCAGGATCAGACTCATCAGAGTTATTCAAAGTGATCTGACACTCACCTTCTTCGCTTTCTGAAAACTTTGCTCTTGTAATTGACTCAAGACCATCTGCCATCTCTTGATCAAAAAGCCTAATTGCAAACTTTACACTTACTTTAACTTTAAGATCATCTGCACTACTACCGTTTTTAAACTTCATTGTCCCAACATTAAGTCCCACCATTCTAAGATCATAAGTATTACCACTTAGTGACATTTCAGCACATGCTCCAGCTGGTTGAGCAACATCATTTGCACCTGCGAAAACTGAAAGATTTGCTGCCATTAATAAACCAAAAAATAAATTCTTCATTTCTATCTCCTTTGTAGATATGTTTGTTGTTCGTTGAATAACTTGTAGCACAAAAAAGTGTACTACACTTAAAAAAGTAGTACCTGCTATACTTTTTACATGGTACTGCCTTCTTTATATGATATAATACAAAGCATATGAAAAAACAGACACTTACAAAGGGACAAAGAACAAGGCTCTTGATACTAGAGGGAGCATTTGAAGTAATTGGCTTAAATGGGATCGAAGATACTAGCTTTAAGATGATTGCAGACAAGGTAGGACTTAGCCAACAAGGGGTCATGAATCACTTTAAAAATAGAGACATGCTCTTTATGGGAGTCCTAGGCCATATCAAAGAAAAGCTCTACTTTGAGATTGAACAGTCATTTACTCCCTATGATGACGCGTTCACTTTAATAAAGAAACACTTCTTGGCCCAACTCACGATGGTAGAGAAGTATCCAATCTCGATAGGACTCTATCTCTGGCTCTACTATAAGGCCTCTCATAATCAGAAATATCAAGATCTTTACACTGAAACTTATCAGTCAGTTAAAAATGAATATATTAAATATATAATGGCCGGAAAAAGAGAGAAGATATTTCATACAGAAGAAGATCCAAACCTCGTAGCAGAGAAGCTACATGATTCATTTATGGGGTCGATAATAAATTTCTCAACAACACACGATTATCCGCAAAAGAAAGATGATCTCGTGGCCAAGTGGATAGATGTTATTACTCACAACCTAGACTATAGAAAAGAATGAACTAGAGATCATCGATAAGTTTTCTTAGGCCATCAGGATCGACTTCAAGTCCATGATATACTTCCATAACTGAATTCAAGACATTCTCAGGTGTAGACTTCATCACATAGAATGTTTCACCGAAAGCATCTTTATATTTTTCAACCTGACTAAAACCAAACTTCTTAAATAACTTCTTATGAAAGGGATCAACGTAAATCACCATCTCATCGATTTCATGTCCCTTTGCTGCGGCCGTTGCAATCTTTATAATATCAGCGGCCACGACAGAAGGTGCATTATCTTTATCAACAGATAGCCTTGTGAGTTCAGCATAGACAAGTCCCTTCTCTCTTTTAAAGGTAAATGGATTATAGTCACTACGACCTAACTTTCGTTCTTTAAGCATGTGATTTGTTAACTCATAAGGAAGAAGCTCATCTGGTGAGCGACTAATAACAAATGAGAAGGACCCCTGAATTTCATTATCTTCAGGAAATTCAATTTCTCCAGAGTTTGATTGAAAAGGCTTTTTATAATTGAGAACTGTAATTGTCCTGTCTTTTAATTCTTCACTGACGTCTGTTAACATCCTAATAAATTTCTCATCGAGTGCGAACCTTTCATTATAAATTCTTAGAAAGAATGAAAAGAATTCATCTTTAACACTACTTAGATACTTATAACCTCGCTTACCTTTATCCACCTCTAAAGACTTGCCAAGATTAACAACAGCATAAGACAAATCATCCACTGTAAAGAACATACTATGAATCTGCTCTTCTAAAATATTCTTAGTTTGAAGAATGTCAGCGAATATCAACTTTTCACGGTAAACAGGAAAATCCTTTGGATTATTAAATTTTAGAAAGTACGACCCTTCAAAAGAGAAACTTTCTATTTCCATATCGACGACTTTATTATGGTAGAAGAAATCTTTTTCTGGATTTAGCTCTGAGGCCGTAATATCTTTAAAACTAGCTCTAAGCTCTTCTCTTTTTGGTACCTTAATCACAACAGACTTAGTCCAATCTTCAGTTCCTTTAACAACATCATAATTAATGTTAAAGGTCATATTTCTCATCTTTGGAAGGTTCTGATTAACAAAGCTGATTCCCTTTTGGGCGTAGTCTGAAGGTGAAGATTCATCCACTAGAAAACGTGGCTGAGTAACAAATTCCTTAACTGCTGTACGGTCCCAAGGGCCATCTGTCTTAAAAGCTCTGATG
>DDIK01000116.1:0-942 GCA_002338505.1 Bacteriovorax sp. UBA1852 | reverse complement strand
GCCATCTGTCTTAAAAGCTCTGATGCTCTCAATACAACTTTTGATTTTAGCGAAATCTTTTAAGGGAGATCCTGCTGGAAATCTTCTCGAGTTTATACCGACCTGTGAACAAGACACTAAGAATAAGCTAGTAAATATAAGAGTATATAGTCTAAGCACTTAATATTTATCGGTTTATAAAAAGAACTCTTTAAACAGCGACTAAATTACTCTTATCTTCATTTTCCTCATGAATTGGCAGGGTGATGACCGTCTGAGCACCACAAAACTCTCCATCACTCAAAATCTCAATATTGCCGCCTATACTCTGCATATAGTTCGCACAATTATGTAGACCAAAGCCTGAGCCTCTCTCCTTTGTCGAAAATCCATAATTAAAGAGCTTCTCAAGAACATCTTTCTTAATCCCCATACCATTATCAGCTATTGCCAAAGAGAGATTATCCCCTTTCTTGATCGTTGTTATTTCAAGAATCCACTCATCTTCCAACCTTTCACTCTTTGCTTTCTCATCAATAGACTCGATGGCATTAACAATCGCATTTGATATTGTTTGAGAGAGTCCAACCTTTTCCACATAGACTTCTGTATCAGGACAGACTTCAAGACTTAATTGAATATTTCTCTTATCAATTCTGTATTTATGCATTGTCACGATGTCATGAATAAGACTCTCAACTCTGACAAGAGAATTCATTCTTGTTTTTAAATTGGCATACTTCTGTTGGGTAGAAATAATCTCACTTATTCTTAGAGATTCTCTAAGCGTAAAATTATTCGTTTCAATTAACTTCTCTCCTTCACTTTGCATCTTTTCGCTTATCGTTTTTAGAGTACTCTTCAATGCTTCAAAACTCTTATCATTTAAATCTTCGAATTTCATTCCATTGAGTTTTTGAAGTACCTTTGAAAAAAGGGTCGTTGTTGCTTTCTTATTCAACT
>DDIK01000208.1 GCA_002338505.1 Bacteriovorax sp. UBA1852 | reverse complement strand
ATCACCACCAAATAAAGCTCTCATACACCAGTATTCATCCGTTAGTGTGCTATATGTTTCGATGACGTAATTCGTTCCTTCTACTGTATCCTCATGTGATATCTTTGACTTATAACTCTTTCCTTCAAAAGTTATGCTTCTTCCTTCAGATGTTTGCTGAAGGGCTGACTTTCCGCCTTGCGCTAATAAAGAAAGATAGAGACTTCCCATGCCTGACTGATCTCTTGCATATACAGAGCAGCCTTTATCGTTTGTATTTCGATCATCCGCATTTATTCCAGTATCAAAGTTGTATAGTAGACTTGATAGTGTTTCATCATAGTTATTAGCTTGTACTTGTGAAGATGTGACAAGTAGAAGTAAAGCTGTCGAGATGATTGACTTGTTCATTATGTGCTCCTTTTAATCTAATTAATAATAATACTATACGTCAAAATAGATTTTTTTTAAGATATCGTGTAAATATTATAGAGTTTTAAGAAACAGTTGTATTATTGTAACTAGTTGTCACCCTTTGGCTTAGTTTCAGATTTAGTAGTATCTTTTTTCTTATTATTCCACTTCTTTGGCTTACCATGGTTCTTCTTCTCAGGCTTTGAAGTGTTAGGGTCTTTCTTATTTCTACTATCTCTGCTCTTATTTTTATTTCTGTTTCCAGAGTTTTTAGGCTTGCGATGATCAGGTTTTGTCTCGTCTGTGTATTGTGAGTCTTTGGATTCTCTATACTGCTTCTTAACCTTGACGTCTTCATAGACATCATCATCGTCTTCATCGACATCAAGGGCAACTCCCTCGTAGTCTCCGTCTTTATCGACAAGTGGGATCTTCTTAGTATTTTGAGAATCAAGATTTCTCTCTTGTTCTCTTTTTAGAAGTTGGGCCTTAAGCTCCTCAAGTCCTATGACTTCACCTGTTTCAGATACGATTGATCTAAACTCTCTTGGAAATCTCCAGTCTTTAGGTGGCCTTGAATTATCTGGCTCATACTGGTTGATCGCATATCTTCTTAATTGGCCTTTATCTGTAAGCATATCAAATTGCTCGAGGATGAGATGAAGTTTTGTTACTTTTCCAATGTCGCCATTCTTCACTTTAATAAAGTCATACTCTCTTGGAAGAATACTTCTCTTGTCTGTATACACATCGTCCTCATAGCGCATACAACATTTTATTTGACCACAAACTCCATTTATTTTAGATGGAATTAGTGCAAGGTTTTGGTTCTTTGCCATTTTAATTGAAGCATTTCCGTAGTTGCTTAGAAATGACGAACAACAAGTCTGTAGGCCACAAGCCCCAATAGCTCCAATTGCTGCGGCCCTATCTCTAACAGATATTTGGCGCAATTCAATTCGCATCTTAAGTTCGCCAACAAGGTCTTTTACTAAATTTCTAAAGTCGACTCTAGCAGGTGCTGTAAAGTAGAAAACAGCTTTTTTACCAAATTGAATAAACTCAACGTGGGTGAGATTCATATCTAATTTATGTCTTTCAATAAGTCTCAGACAAAGTTTTTCGGCTTCAACGACTTTCTTATGGTAACTTTCGTGCTCTTCGAGATCTTCTTGTGAAGCGACCTTCGCTATAGTCTTTAAAGGCAGCATATTTTCTTTGAATTTTACTTTATAAGGAAATGAGTTGATGTAACCAATGCTCATTCCACGGTCACTCATCGCAACAACTTTCTGAGCGTATACAAAGTTGCGCTTGCCTAGGAGAAAGGGCTGACTCTTGGCATTTCCGGGGAATCTTACTCTAATGAGCTCAATTTCTTCACCTTCTTGAAACCTGGCCTTCTTATTATCTTGGCCTGATGATTCATCGTGCTGTGAGTGGTCTTCTATCTCTATATTATCAGTGTTATTTTCTATATTTTCGTTAGTTTCCATAATTTTCTCAAAATCTCATTAACTCATTTCTTTTGCATGATGTCTATACATCAAGCATTAACTCCTAAATAGGGTATCTAGTATTGGAATATACTTTGAGTTTAACGATTGGTTATATTCAGCATTTAATTGTTGTTCTTTTAATTTCTCTAGTTCATGTTCTAGTTGATTTCCACTGACTTGTGACTGGGCTAAGTATTCAATATAAGCTCTTAATAACTCTCTCTCATCGATAGAATTCGCCTTAAGATCACTGAGAACCTGTGATATGGAGTTGAGCGCAATTTGTGGGTAATGTGTCTTAAACCATTCTTTTAAAGCTAGCGAAGTATCTTTTGTGGTGTTTTCACGTTTATTCTCTTCATTTAAGCGCAATGTAATTGCCCGTGACTTAATTGTCGCGAGAACATTTGTTGCATGCGGGTTTGTGAGCATGATAATCGTATTCTTAGGGGGTTCTTCAAGTATTTTTAAGAGCTTATTTGAAAAAATCTGATTTATTTTCTGTGCGTCTTTAATTACTAAGAACTTATATTTTAGCTTTAGTGGCGCATAGCTAATAAAGGAATAGAGGTTTTTTACCTCATCTGAGTCTAGCTTAAAATAATCGTTCTCAGTTTCAACTATTTCTATATCACTATGGCCCATGGAAAGTTCACTCTTTGTGACATCCTTAAGCATTTCTAAGAGCCAGTGATCAATAAAGTTGGGGTCTTGAGAGTTCGTCTCTAAGATATAGAAGTGAGCGAGTTCTTGCTTTTCAAATTTACTTATAAATATCTTTTTTAAGTCCGCTCCTGCCATTTCTTACTGATTGCTACGGACAATTTGATCGATTAAACTTTTTAATTCAGCAAAGACAACATCTTGATTTTGAGCGCCATTTAGTGTCGTAATACGCTCTGGAAATATTTCTGCTGCCTGATCGTAACCTGCAATGAGATTTTCATGAAAACTATTGTCTCTGGATTCAAAGTAGTCTTTTGGCATATTTCTCTGCCTTTGGCGCTCAAGCGAGGTCTCAAGATCTACTCTAAGATAAAAAGTTTTATGAGGAACAAGGTTCAGCGGGAATGCAGTATGCTGAATAAGTATGTTTTCTACGCCAAGCTCTCTTGCATGCCCTTGGTATGCAATTGTTGAGTCTATAAAGCGATCACAGATAATTACAGTGTTAGGTTCAGATAATTCCTTTAGAATCACTTCTTGGAGGAGTTGGGCCCTTGCCGCGCAGAAGAGGTGAGTCTCAGCTAGGGGATGAAGGTCTTTATCAGACTCGAGGATCGCCTTGCGTAACTTTTCTCCAAATGGTGTCCCACCTGGTTCTCTAAGGACGATGACATTGAAGCCCTCGTTGTCTAGGTGCTCTTTTATTTGTTTTATCTGTGTCGACTTACCAGAACCTTCTATACCTTCAAAACTGAAGAAGAATGAACCTGGAAATGCGGGGGTTCTAAATTGATTTACTAAAGATTCAAGATCTTTCATCCATGACTCCATCTTTTGTTAACTTTGCAATATTAGCAAAAAGAAGTCATTCTTTCTATTTATTTATACTCTCGTGCAAGGTGTTATTCGTAGAAAGGCTCATCTTCGTAATATTCTTCGTCACCGGCAGGTTCACGATAGGGGTCATCTTCAAAGTCATCAAGCGGCGCAATCTGGCGCGAGATATCTTCTAGTTCGTTTATTGGCGTTTCTTCATCGTAGGCCTCAAGTTCAGGATCAATTATATCTTTAGATATTCTCTGTCTAATTGGATCTAGCTCAACTGGATCTGTATTATCGTCAAAGATGGCCTCGGGTGGAACCTCGACCTCTCTAAGATCGGTCTGCCCCTTAAGTTTTTTCTTTTTAAAGAATGCAGCTTTTTTAATACTTTCGCTGCTTCTTGATATGACTTTTCTTTTCTTTATCTTTATTGGCTTCTTGTCGATTTTTTTTGCTGTTTTTGTGGGTTTCTCTTTTAGTAACTTCTTTGTAACGTCTTTAGCTTTTTTTATTTTTGGTTGAACTTTCTTGACCTTTTTTGCTATTGGCTTTTGCATTTTTCTAGCAGGTTCACTTGGAGCTAGAAGAAGAAAGTACACACTCGCAAGTATTGCTAATGTACTCAAGACGCCGATGAGTAAAAAACTCTTGGAAGATGAGTTTTGCTTAAGTGCGGATTGCTCCTTCTCGGCACTTGTCTTCTCTTTAATATGAAACTTCTTCTTTCCTTCATTGAGATGACCAATATA
>DDIK01000024.1:17152-54729 GCA_002338505.1 Bacteriovorax sp. UBA1852 | reverse complement strand
TAATTAATGAGAGAAGTAAGCTTGCCCTGCTTTAATTTATCTTTCAAAATCTCAAAGACATGCTCAAATTGATCTTTATTTAAGCCTTCATTAAAAAGTGTATACTTTGTTAAGTAGAGATAAACCTTGTTTGCAATTGCTTTCGCTAGCTTAGGGTCTTCAAACTCTTGTATTTCATAAGCACTTTGCAGATGATACATAACTTCTTCACTTGAAAAGTGAACATACTTCCTAACAGTTGTTCGATCTTCTAACACCTTAGCTTCAATCTTAGATCTTACCAACTCTTTATAATCATCATCTATAGTTTCCAAAAACCTATTAACTGCTGGTATCTTCTCTTTAGATACATAATTACCTTGTTTCACAAAGTTCCCAATATACTTCGTAATTTTTGCCAGGCCTCTTGTATTTATATAACCCCTATCTTTAATCTCATCTATGTAGAGATTGCCCACTATATTTATATCTTGATCAGAAAGACGTGAAAAACTTGCTCTGTTGTCATTTACAACTTCTTTAAATTTATTTACAAAATCTGTCGGTCTTACAAGTATTCTGACGTAATCTAATTCATTCAATTCTTTGAAGCTTACCTTATCTTCATTTACCACATCAGACGGCGAAGTGGTATTTTCTAAGTTAACTGTGGCAGCTGGAGATCTTGAAGACGTAGATACTTTGTTACCCTTAATTTCGGATTTAAAATTTGTAGCGTAACCTAAATATTCGTTGATCTTTCTTGAATGATTTAAAACAAGCTTTTCTTCAACAGAGTTTTTTTCAACACTATTATCATCTAAGTAATTTGCAACAGCTTCTTTTACATCTTTGTGAGATAGCACCCTTCTCTTATCTATATATCTAAACAGTCTCTCGGTTATGAGAGCTCCCTTTTCTATACTAGGAGCTTTGTTATCTCTCACCTTAAGACTTTGTATGTAAGAGTCCTTTAGAATAGATCTGAGTTCTTTCGTTTGTAGTTTTGATTTTTTTGCTAATCTTTTCTTAGTACTTTCAAGCTCGTTAGCATAATAATCTGTATTTGAGTCATAAACGACTTCCCAGTCGTATTTTTTATCAAGATAACGAAAGTCTCGACTTGAAAGAAAATTCTTCTTCGCAATAAGGGTATCTTTTCTTCCTTTTATTGATGAAGAACAAGAGAACAGAAGAGAATAGATGATATAATATATTATATATTTCACATCTAACTTATCGGAATATCTTTGAACTAGTTAATATTCAGGCTCTAGAAAAATTGGTTGTTTAACTTCAACAATTCCTCCCCCCTTGGGCTTAGGAAAGCGAATTGCGTGGAGAACAGTCCTCATGCAACGAACTCCTGTTGCTGTCATTTTAAATGCTTGAAGGCCTATATCCGAGCGTCCTACTCGGCCGTTGGGACTAATTACAAAGTCTAGTTCCATTTTTCCCTTAACTTTTTTTCTTTGACGTCTCAATTCATCATCATAGCAATATCTAAACTGAGGTAGGTTTCTTCTTAAGAGCTCTCGTATAATCTCAGGATCTATGGAACCAAGTAAAACAGTTTTTCCGTATGTCTTACTAAACTTAGTATTCTTATTAATTCCAAACGATCCCACACCCTTAGAGTTTGATATTTCACCGATAGAACCAATATCGATCTTGGATACTTCACTACCTGATTTTGCAGCTGACACATCTCCCCCCTCAAGTCCTTGTGCCCTTTGTCTCGCGCCCACACTTTCGGCGGATTTCATTCCGAAATTCTTCGATCTTCGTTTATTGGTCTTTAAAGCTTTTAAGTCTTTACTAAAACTAAAGTCACTAAAGGCATCAACTTTCTTAATATTTTCCTGACGAGATTTAACAACTTTTTTCGATGCCTTTCTCACTTTGCGCTTGGATTTAACTCTTTGTGGTTTTTTCTTAGTCACTTGCTTCTTCACAGTGACTTTCTCAACTTTCTTTCGAACTTTCTCTTCAACGTTAACAGATTTAGCACTCTGTTCTACTTTTTCTTTCACTTTAATTGGTTCAATTTTTTCGACTGGTTTAGGTTTTACTATTTTTGGCTTTGGTTTAGGTTTTGGCTTTTTATATATAACTTTCGTGACTTTCTTCTTCTTAACTTGCTTAACAACTTTTTTCTCCGGTGTATAAAGAAGAGATAACGAAAATAAAAATAAACCTATGACTAGTCCTAAGACAATACAAATCTTGAATGTTCTATCTCTACCGCCAAATGGTTCATTCAACAACCTATAATCTCGAACTGTTCTTTTTATATTTATAGAATAGTCATCCTTTTTAATTTTTATTAAGTCATCATCTTTTAATACTATCTTCTTTTCAACTTCATGTGCCTTCCCCGACCTTATAACAAAGTTTTCATGATTCTCAACAGGTGAAAAAGTAGCCTTATTATTTGCACGATATGAGATCAGCTCTTTTCTTTGATTCTTTGATAGACTATCAAAATGTAATTCATAATTACCCCTAACTTTACCGCTAGCTATAATGCTATCATCCTTAATTGGTATATAATCAATTGAGATAATTGTGTCTTTGTACATCTTTATGAACTCAAGACAATCTGTATCAGAACTTTCTAGGACCGGAAAAATTTCCTCATCATCTTCAAAGATATAGAAATCTTCATCCATATCTTCTTCAAATTTTATTTTATCTAACTGTAAAAAAGCAGTTTGATCGGATAAAATAGATTCTTTATCTAGCTTAACTTTCACGAGATCAGAAGCTTTCGCTGTTTCTTTATCAGAACCAGGAATTTTAAAAAAGCTTGTGCCTTCAGTTCGTTTGTTATTTTTAGAATCAATCTTTTGCGTTTTAAGTTGAAATCTCGTTTTCCCTATTTGAACGATATCTCCAGGCTTTATTACCGAAGAGCTTATCTTTTCACCGTTGAGATAGATCCCATTTGTTGATCCTAAGTCCTCAATAGTTATTTCATTATTTTTATAAATTACTTTGGCATGCCTACTTGATAAAAAAGAGTCTCGGACTTGAAAATTACAACTTTCGCCTCGCCCAAGAAAACTAATCTCATCTCTCAAAAAGTACTTATATCTTCCATCTTCAGAAATAAGACCATGCTGTATATCTTTTGAATATTCATTAGTACTACTTTGCATTTATCAGCTCTAACTTTTGTTTTTCTAGTAACTTATTAATATCTCTAGTATCCATTTTTATAGATCGATCATTACAAACTGCAACCAATATTTTATAATCATCACTAGATTTATTCTCGTATTGATTTAATAACTTTCTTGCTTTCGTTTTATCTCCAACTAAATAATAAAACCAAGGTAAATATAGTGTTCCTCTAAGTTTACTACCTTCTTCTTGTATAATTCTCTTTGCCTTTCTCAACATAGAAAAAAGTAAAAAATAGTGTATTTCAAGCTTTAAGAATTCATCACTATCATACTTTCTAAAGTCTCTTCTTATAACCCTATAAAGATCATATCTTTGTTTTTGTAAATAATTAATACCTCTCATTCGTAATAGCTGAATTTTTTCTCTATTTGTTAAAGACTCCTCATTGAGCTTACTGTTGTAAAAAGAAAAAAATCCGTCATCACCATTCTTCAAAGCACACTGCATGACTTTAATAATTCCGCCTTTGATTTCATGATAATCTTTAGAGGTCATATTTTCTTTACAGTATTCAATTACAGTTTTCTTTGTATTAACTCTCGATATTTTTTTTAAGCCACAAGAAGTAACTAGTATGAGCAAAAGGAAGTATTTCATTTATTCCCCTCCTGGCTTAAGGGGTAAATAAGATATGGATTGAAAGAAACATCATACAACTCATTGTTACGCAGTGAAAGAAAATCACTATTCGTCGCAACTTTTTTATACTCTGACATGAGAGATTCACGCTTTTCTAATAACCCTGCAACTAATTCATCTAGACTTCTTTTGAATCCTTTTCTAGTTTCAGAATTAGCTATTTTAGGATTAAAGTTAATAAGCTTTTTTATGACTTCAGTATATTTCTTAATAACTGCACCGATGACATTCTTATATTGATAAGATGAATTAAGCCTAAGTGCCTTTCCTAGCATTTGCTCCAATTGGCCTAGATCATCCAGAGTCTTAATGACCTGAGACTTATAAAGCTGGGGAGGAAACGAAAATTCAATAATGCTATAGCTTAGTATTTGCTTTAGTATTTGTGTGCCATTTATTTCTGATTTCATTATCATTCTAAAACGGGAGTCACTTTTAGCGACTTTTTTTGCCAAACTATTCAAATAAGGCAGCTCATAATTTTTCCAAGTCAAAATATATGCATATTTGACGAACTCTCTTAAAGCAACACGAGTCTTTTTATAGTTAACGAGAAAAGTCCAATTTGATTCAATCAGCTGAAGGTCTTTAAGCTCAAAGTTATCAATTAGGACAAGAAGATTCGAATCAACAGTGTTTTTTGTTATACAGCTACGATATTTTTTCAATGTTGAAAGAACCTTACTCTTTGAAAGAAAGGCCAGCTCATAGTTCACAATAAGACTTAGATACGTACTCTTTTCTCGAATATTATTTTTACATGTACCAGCAAGGAGTATTTCTGCTTTTTTATACTGATTGAGATAATTACCGCTATCACCATAATCTTTCAAAATATTATTGAAAAATACCAACTTTTGAAATCCAAACTTCTTACTCCAGGCAAGCATAACTTTAAAGGCATTATCTAGTTTTTTTAGGCCATAAAGTGATACCGCCATATTATAATGTGCATCTTTTTTAATCTGAAGATTATTCGCACTACTTCTAACTTTCTTAAATTTTATATATGCCGCTTCAAATTGTTTTCCTTCAAGTAGTTTTACTGCATCATCAAACTCTATTTGTTCTATTGTATTCACAATTTTACCAAGTGATTTGGGCGGAAGCTTCACTTTATTTTTCTTTAGTTCATTAAGAAGTGACAACATTCTTTTCTCATCTCGAATCTCAATATAAATATTAAAGAGCTGTAGAGCATTTGCTATTATTATACTATTTGATACTGAATATACGTTTTTCAAAGATAGTAATATATTCTGAGCACCACTAAAGTTGCGTAAAGTAATATTAATATCAAAAACCTCTTTTAATAATGGAATATTCTTAGAGTCTAGTGGATGAAGCTTAATTCTCTCAAGATAAACACGTTTTCTCTTCTCCATTGTAGAAACAATTCTCTTTGAAGAATACAATGAAACAATTATATCAATCTGGGGTTTTCCTGACTTTAAGCGACCTGTTGCTCGAGACTTATTTTCAAAAGATTTTTCATAAGCACCTAAGGCATTTTTAAATAATTTCAATTCGTAAAAATAATCACCTAGTAGGAAGTAATAATCTCCAGCAAGAGCTCTATCTTCTCTTATCATAAATAATATAATTTCTTTTGCTAAATTAGCCATTTTTCGAAATAATTCCGAATCTCTTACACCATCTTTCGTCTTATATTGTGACTGAAGATCAGCTAATGTATTTAATAAAAATACTCTTATTTCCTCTTTTGATGTACTGTCAGCACCTTGAAAGGATTTGCTTATCATCGGTAAAATATTTTTAAACGTCTCAAATTTACGGTTGTCTTTAATAATTTGTAGGAACTTCATTTGATAATCAATGATCTTTATCAAGTCATCTTTTGAGCTTTTCAATAATATATTAAATGTTTTGATTCCCTCATCATGAAAACCTTTAACAAGTAGATGTTTAGTAAAGTCCCATAGAAGTGATGGTTTATGCTTAAAATAAAAATCTCTTGCTTCAGAAAACTTATTAGCTCCTTCAAAGAAAATATAACTCTGATTCATGGCCTCCATACTCAAGTCATATTTATTATTTCCCTTAGTAAGCGAGACCTGGGTTATATAAAATAGAGCTTCATCAAAACGCCCTAAATTATACAGACAGAATGCATAATTATATTTAAATTTATTAATTGCAAAATGATCATCTCTCTTTATTAATATTGCGTAGAGCTTAGAAGCTTCTAAGAATTTCTTATCATTAAATAAAATATCAGCATAAATAGACATGTTACTATATTTCTCTTTCAAGGCCTCATCTTCACTTGGAGTACTAGCAAGTCCTTTTGCTAAATAGTCCTTTGCTTTCTCAAACTTGTTCAAGTCTGTATTTAACTGTCCGAGAATATAGTAAACTCGATAAATTTCTTTCTTGTCTGCAAATCTAGCAATAGTCTTTCTTCCAACTCTCTCTATTAATCTTGCTTGATCACGTGTTTTAATAAAGAATTCTTCCTTACTTTTATCGTTATACTCACCTTTATTAACAAATTTCCTATTTTCTTCATCTTGATACTTTTTAAATAACTCAAAAGCCACTTCAAGCTTTCTATAGCTAAGCTCAAAGCTTGGCGCATTTAATTTCTTTTCTAGTTTGATAATTTCTGACATCTCAAGAATTAATTCTTTCTCAAGTCTATTTAAACGTGTGGTCTCTCTTGAAAAGACCATCGACATAAAGAATATGAGAATAATTATTCTTTTCATTGAGTCGTAATGAACTTATATTCTTTAAATTTAGCTTCTTTAAGCGTATAGAGAATTTTTCTAATATGTTTATAATTTACAGTTTCGTCAATAACGACATTAACTACGGACGAAATGTTCAAGCCTGTTGATTTATAATTGTTCTCAATTCTCTGTCTCTCTCCCAGGAGCTCATTATAAAGGCTTGCAATATTTCGAGATCTAGATTCTGTATCTATTCGATCAACTATTCGCTTATTTACATATATATCTAAATTCTTAGTTAACGAAACCGTCACACTATCTTGATTCTGATCAAATGATTTGGAAATGGGAACTATTAGCTCCTTAGGAATAGGGAGGTCAATATGTGTTGCAGAAAAATTCTTTATTAAGAAAACAAGTAGTATAACCAAGATATCAAGAAGAGAGTTAATCTCTAAGTGCATCTCGCCTTTCTTATATCTTCTTAAACTCTTTCTTTTCATTTATTCCTTTGAGTCTATATTTCCAATAACAAGTTCATTAAAAAGAGTAGTGTCCTCTTCCAGAGTAAAATTAGTTCTTATATAGTCTAAAACTTTAATAATTATCTTATAGTTGACATCATTTTCCGGTACAACAATAGCCGTATTCTCTTTAGGATACTGCTTCTTTTTTCCAGCTAAAAACTTATTTAAAAGAATCAAAGAGCTAATACTTGAGGTCGCGAACTCTCTTTCCATTTTCTCTTCAACGCCTGTAATAACTTGAACTTTGTCTTTGCCGATATTAATCTTAAGATTCAAGCTTTTTTTAACTTTCTTTGGTGGTGGCTGGTTACTAGCAAGAGGATACTCGCTCCCAACCTGAAAAGTTTTGAAAAATTGCGCAGACATGAGTAGATAAAAAATTAAAATAAAGACTGCATCTAAAATAGGCACAAGATTGAGAGGCTTAGGCTTTCGCTTTATTCTCCTTGTACTTGGCTTAGTATACATTTCTTACTCATCCTCGACTTTTCGTGTTCCGAGTAAGTCTAATAGTTTAATAGAGTATTCATCCATTGCACTAATAATTTTCTCTTGCTTCGCAGTTAAAATTGCATGGATTGTCATCAGGGAAATTGCTGAAATTAGTCCTATCGCAGTCGTATTCATAGCTTTTGAAATACCACTTGAGAGTATTTCTGCTTTCTTACTAGGATCAGCCGCCCCTACGGCCTCAAATGACTGAATGAGTCCATATATTGTACCTAATAGACCCATTAATGTAGATATATTTGCTAATAGGTTTATATAGCCAATCCTAGACTCTACTTTTCCAATACACTCAAGTGCTGTCGCATCAATAGCATTCTGCATCTGATTAACACTTTGATTTGCTCTTTTAAGTCCATTTTTGAATATTTTTGGAATAAAGGACTTCGTATTACTACAAATCTTTATCGCTCCACCAAGATCATTACTAATAACGTACTTTTGTACTTCGTTCATTAGAGACGGTCCATTTGAGTCATAAACAACAAATTTTAGAAATCTCTCAATAGAAATAACAAGCCCTACAATCCAGACAATGAGAATTATCCACATAAAAATTCCACCATCATTCATAAATATTAAAACTGCATTCACAGGACCGGTGCTCTCCATTCTATCTCCTCGCACTTAGATTTGACGGTTTAAGTTATGTACTAGACAATATTTGACAATGAAAATAATGATTTGTCACCTCGTTTTTCTGCTATGCATATCAGTCTCTGCCGCGACGGATGACTACTATAACTTTAAGTGGCTTAGCACAGACC
The DNA here is from genome assembly GCA_002338505.1 of Bacteriovorax sp. UBA1852. Classification (GTDB taxonomy): domain Bacteria; phylum Bdellovibrionota; class Bacteriovoracia; order Bacteriovoracales; family Bacteriovoracaceae; genus Halobacteriovorax_A. The sequence goes on along the minus strand of DDIK01000024.1, from coordinate 46,428 downwards.
AAAATATTTTTGTGTTACAACAGAAGTTTTTTGAAAAAAAAAGAACCTTCTTTTTTAATGCTGGACTTGGTAAAAATAGTACTTCAGACTTCCAAAGCTCAAGTGCCCTTCATCTTAGTTCAGGTTTCTTTTTTTCTGAGAGCTGGGGAATAGAAGGATTTATCAACTCATACTCCAATGAGAATAATGATACCTTCAAAAAAGTAAGTACTGACGGGCTTTCAATTCCAAATATAAGAAGACTCACAAGTGTCGCGGGAGTCAATCTTCTGTACTCACCATTTTATGGAAAACTTAATACCTTCAATAAAATTCTTTATATGGAGCTTATATTTGGTGTAGGAATGAGTAATATCAGTGCAGAAAATAATATAACCTCATTTGAGAATTTTGATCCACGAAATATATATGAAAGTGAAACATTAACGGGCTTTCAGTACAAAGTACAACTCAGAGTTAATATCACTAAGAAATGGATTTTCAACACTGAATACTATAATTACTACTATTCTGCAGCGAATAGATCAACAGAGTCGGCTTCTCTTCAATCAACCAATGATATTATATTATCAGTAGGTTTTTCTTTATGACTAGGCTTTACTTTTTTTTGCTATTGAACCTATCAATAGCTGCAAATGAAGTTAGAGAACTTGACCTTCAAAGGTCAATAGTTTTAGCACAAAACTCAATTGCTAAAGGATACTACTTTGCAAGCATTCCTTTTCTAAAAGAAGGACTTGTTATCACAAAAGCTCCTAACGAGAAACTAGATAACCTCATCGATAAGGTACTTGAAAATGTTGGTATAACACAAATAAGTTTCCTTCCTATAGATGTATTATCTAAAAGTAATTCATTATTTGCTAAAATTATTCATGCAAAGAAATTAATGGATAACAATCGATATTCTGCGGCCTCATCTTTGTTGAATCAAATCCAGGATGATCATTTTGCCCAAGCCTTAGCACTTCAAGTAAAGGGCACGATCGAGATGACTCTAAGTAACTTCAAAGAAGCAAGAACATCTTTTAAAAAATGCCAAGAATCATCAGAGAGTATGCGAGATAGCTTCAAGAAAACCGATACAAGACATGAACACTTTGATTATATTAATTCAGTTTGTGAAGTATCAATTGCAAGAAGTTTTTATAAAGAAGGAAAGCTCAAAAAAGCACTTGATGTGTACTCTCAAGTCGACATGAGGTCATATCTTTATCCATCAGTACTATTAGAGACAGCCTGGACTCTCTACCGACTCGGCGACTATCAAACATCAATTGGAAGAACTTTATCCTTTAGAGCTCCATTTCTAAATGATTACTTCTTCCCTGAAGCTGAACAACTCGCTTCTATGAGTTTTTTTAAAATTTGTCATTGGAATGAAGTCCAGAACACATTAATTTACTTTGATAAGAATCATTATAAAAACACAAGAGCACTAATTGAATACCTCAATCGTAATAGTCTGCGTGAACAGGACGTATTAAAGTTAGTTATCGATAAATCAAGAGCATTAAAATCCTTTACTATTACAGATAGAGTATTCAACAGGATAAGAAATACTCCCTCCTTCATATATAATTCAAACTTACTTCACTTGGGTGTTAAAGAGTTAAAAATGATAAGATCACAAAGAGGTAAAGATAATCTTGCAGGACTATATTACAATAATACAAAAAGAGAGCTTAAGCTTAAAACAGTGTCTTTAGGCTATAAAATAAAATCTAAACTCTATAAAGTTGCTAATAATTTCATCAAAGCATCTCAAGTCTTAAGTCTTCTGAAAATAGAGTCTCATGGTTTCAAGCGTGATAAGATAGCAAACAGGCAACCATATCAAGTTACCAATTCTGAACGTCTTCCAATTGTTCGAACTGTTAGTAGTGTAAACTGGGACTTCAGAGGTGAATTTTGGTCAGACGAGATTGGTAGCTATGTATGGTCTAAGGAAAGCAAATGTCCAAAATAATATTTCTTCTACTATTTATAACTAGCTCCTTTGCTCAGGATAAAGTTATTTACAAATATAAGAAACGTGAAAGTATTGATTTAGGTGAATTAAGCTTAGAAGGTAATGTGGTATCTCCGGGTGACTTATCTACAAAACAAAGAGATACTCGTAAAATTAAATTCAAAATCCCTGTACGCAAAAACTTTGACGACTTCAACTTAGAAAATATTGATTCATCTCTTTAAATTACTCATAAGTTCTAATAACAAACACAATTTTATCACTAGGCTCAAGAAATCCCTTTTTGAAAGTTACTGTTGCTCCATCTTTTGATATATTAAAATCTCTATTTTTCACAAGATTAAGCTTCTTCTTATCTCTTGTCACCTCAACACTATACAGCCTTTGATTCTTAATGATTCCGGTTAAGAAGACATTATCAGTTTTCTCTTCAATGAAAGTCTTTAGACCATCAAAAGCACTTGAATAGTCTCCCGAACATATTGAGTTTATAGATGAACTAGCAATTCCATTATCAACTAAAATATTATGTAGCTTTTCATAAGCATTTCCATTCGTGGCGCCTAACTTTCCTACAACATCTGAACACTTTGCAGCTAAGTCTAATTCTGGATTATGAATAATAAAATTAGTGTAGGCATTTTCTAGTCCTATTTTTTGATCAATTAACTCTAAGAGAAGTTCATTTAAAACTTGGTTTTTATGAAGCGAACCAACTCCATTTTGATTTTTTTCGAGAAATTCTTTAACGAGAGGAAAAATTTCAACTGGTCCATTTCCATCTCTTGCATATTCATTGATGGAGGGAGGATTTGATGTAAAAATAGGAAGTGAATACTCCTTTATACAACTATTTTCAGGGAGCATCTTTGTCACGTAATAACCTTTTTGATTCAAGTCTCTCTTGACACTCTCTCGAGCTTTTTGACAGTCTCCTTCCGCAAATCCATCTTTCGCATATCTTCTTTGAAAAATTTTCCTTTGATCAAAACTCTCTGTTACACCACTTTTTTTACAAGTGACAGTAAACGCTTTTGTTACGATTTCTTTTGTCTCTGCATTGATCACAGCAGGAACATCATAGGAATACGATTCTTTAAATCCATGAAAATTACTACAACTAGCATCGATACAACTCGCACATACTATATCGTCGCCTAAATAAAAGCCCTGAGGGAGGTCTTCACGAGACGCCGAACAACCATTAATATAAGTACGCTGCCCATCGGAAGCCTCAAAGTCATACGCACCTCTATAATTACGACTACAGTCATAGCTAGAATTCTGTCCATCTCGATTACTGTAGGTCGCCGTATATTTTTGAATTTTTGATTTATAATATGCTCTACTAATCACATGACGAGCAAATTTGTCACCATCTCTGCGCTTTGAACTATGAGAGAGGCGAGTTTCCCCTGCCCTTCTTCGATACTCAGAAAAAGTATAGTTTGCTCCGTATTCAATAGCAGGTCTTGTACTTGGATAACTATCTGATGCATAAGAGTTTTCGTTACTAAGAACAACAAAGCCGCCAAAACGTTGCTCTTCGTTAAACGGTGATTCAGGATGTGAAAGTAAGAAGCCCATCTGATGAAGTCCATTTTCGGAGTATTCATCTGACGCACCCATCGATTCAATTTTGAGTGCTATTTCTTTGGCGATATTTTTAACTTGATTTACAGATGCTTTAGGATCTACTTTAAAGATCGCTCTTTGTAGACCATCAAACTTCCCACCAGTCACATTTGGTTGTTCTCTATCCAAAATGACTCGGCCATAAATAAAATTCTCATCCGTCTTATAATTACTTATAAAGTCACGGCTTGTAAGCAAAGGAGTGAGCGGATAGAGATGCAATTCTACGTTATAGCTATGAAGTTTTTCAAACATCGGAGTCAAACTCTGAACAAGCTTGTTTTGATAAGGCTTCATGCTCTCCGTTGTATCAACAAGTACAGCTATTTTTATAAGCGGCTTTTCTCTCTCTTTCACATTTATTTCTATTCTCTCTTCCTTAATATAAGGATCCTCTACATTTATCGTAACCTTGGCCCTCACTGTATGTTCAAGATCAACGACATCAAATTCAAAGCCATCTACTCCCTCAAAGTCTGTATTAGGCGTGTATACGCAATTCATATTTATATAAATTCTTTGTCCTGAGACACAACCCGTAAGAGTTCCATTTGCTACTGTAGCTTTATAATTGAGAATGAAGTTAGTTGAGTCTACATCATTAATAGGTTGTAGCTTAAATGAAATTGGCTGATTTCTTTTTGTCTTCTTTACAAGTTCATCGACTTTAGGTGGATCATTAACAGGGGTAATATTAATAGTTATTTCTTTAACAACAGTCTTTTCCCCTGCCTTATCTTTTGCAATATATTTGATGGTATCCACTCCATAAACATTCCTATTAGGAGTATAGATACAATTTAAATTCTTACCTACAAGGCATTGCAAATCCAGAGTTCCTCTTGACGGTAATTGCACATAATCATACTCGAGATCTCTTCCATCTTCTACATCTCGAGCTGCAGTAAACCCAATAAGAAGAGGAGTGTCTTCTTTTGTCTCCAAAACAAGATCAGCATAAGTATCCCATTTCGGCTTATCGTTTACAGGTGTCACCTCAAAACTTAATTTTCCCAGTACTTTATTAGAACTATCATTAACTGAATAAACAAGTTCATCACTTCCATAGAAGTCTTTTTTGGGAGTATAGAGACAGTTTTTAATTTTATTGAGTTTAAAGCACTCACTAACGACACCGTTTTTCACCGCGACAGACTCTTCATATGAAAGCGATGGACTATCATCTAGGGCCTTAGGAATACTAAAACGCTTTGGAGTGTCCTCCATCAATGTAACCTTTAGATCACTCGTTGTCGGTACATCATCGACTGGAAGAATCGATATTTTTACAGTTCTTATTGATGTGCTATAACCAGAGGAGTCAACAGCTTTGTAGAGAAAGACATCAGCTCCATAGAAGTTCTCTTTAGGAGTGTAAACACAGTTAATCTTACCATTCTTAAAACAACCCTCTTCAAAACTTCCATTCTTTGGTTGTGTGACTAAAACATATTCAAGAGAGTCCCCATCCTCTAAGTCGAGAGCTTCAACTAACATAAGTCTTTTTGGTGTGTCCTCATAGACCGTAAATGCCAGCTCATTTTGATGCTTCCAATATGGAAAGTCATTTACAGGCAAGACATTAAGAGTAACTGTTCCTGTTGCAACATTCATTGTATCTTTTGCAGTAAATCTAAAAGTATCTTTACCGTAAAAGTTTGCTTTAGGCGTATATTTACAAGCCTTAATTTTGTTCCCGATAAAACAATCCGATAAAGTACCATTCTTAGGAGCAACTGCTAACTTATATGTGTGCATAGATGAATCGATATCCATGGCCTTAGGTAAGTCAAAAATAAGAGTATTGTCTTCAAAAAGGTCAACCACCTTATCTGCTAATGCAGGAGGATCATCAACCTCTTCAACACTTAAAAGTATTTTTCCATTGTCCGTTAGATTTCCACTATCCTTTACTGAGTATGTAAAGCTATCTGATCCGCTAAAGTTAGTTTTGGGAGTATATTCGCATGATCTTCCAGAGCACTTTAAACTTCCCTTTAATGGTTTTGAAAAGTTGTAATACGTGTGTGTTTTATCATCAACATCCTTTACCTGAGAGAGATTAAACTTGAGAACAACATCCTCTGTCACTTTTTTATGGAGATTTTTATAAACTACAACTGGAGGATCATTGATTGGGTTAATATTGAGCTCTACAACTAGAGATGCCTTTAGGCCAGATCGATCAACGACCTCATATTCAAAATCGACTTTACCATAGAAGTCTTTTGCAGGTTTATAGCTACAAACAGTATCAAGATTATTCTCTAAGCAATCATATAATGTGCCACTTGCGGGGGCACGTTTTACTCGATAATGCTTAATATCGTTATCGACATCAATTGCCTTTTCAAGACGTAAAATTGAAAGAGTATCCTCGTTTAAGGAAATGACCTGCTTAGCTACTTCAAAATAAGGAGCATCTGCAACAGAAGATACATTGATATCGAATCGTAATGGCTCAGACTTTTCACCTGAAGAATCGACAGCTATGATTCTAAAAAAATCATTACCATAGAAGTTTGGAGATGGTGAATATTTACAACTCCACTCAGTAGAGTTCTTTGCGCATCCTTTTAGTGTTCCTCGACGAGGAAAGTTAACAATAACGTATGCAAGACTATTACTTTCATCCTCAGCGTCAGTAGCTAATTCAGTTGAAACTTTAATAGGGGTATCTTCCGGTGTATTAAACGTTAGTTGTGTTTTTTCAAAACGTGGCCTGTCATTACTTGGATTGACGGTGATATTAACGATTTTAAAGGATGTTTTGTATTCACCATCAGAGGCAAAATAAGTAAAACGATCTTTTCCTGTATAATTTTCATTTGGCTGATAAAAGCAGCTAAGTCCCTTTTCAAAGCATTTTTCTATATAACCATTCTTAGGTGTTTCTGCAATTTCATATTCAAGTTCGTCTCTATCAACATCTAGTGCTTGCTCTAGCTCAATAAGAGTATACTCGTCTTCATTAACAAACTTATAAAGCTCTCCATCTATAAAACTTGGAGGATCGTTAATATTTATAACATCAATCTTTATCGTTATGACATTTGATTCAACCGGACCATCAAAAGCAATATAACTAAACTCATCAACACCGAAGAAATCTTTATTTGGATGATAAGTACAAGAACGATCTTGTCCTACAAGGCAATTTGTTACCTTACCAAATCGCGGGGCTTTAACAATACGATAGTTGTATCTCTCTCCCATCTTCTTAGAGGCTGCATCTTCACCAATTTCCATTGGAGGTATCTCCAGCTCAATAGGTCTTTCTTCTGGTGTATTTAAGTTATTTGCCTTTTGCAGTTCTGGAGCTTTAAACTTGGTAAAGTCAGATTCTTTCTTAGGAACACAAGATACAAACGTGCTAAACAAAGAAATAAACAATAATATCCTGAAGCTCATAAGCATAAGATCTCCCTTATTACTATTATCGTCTAAAATAGTGATTCCCTTAAGGCCTCAAACTCAACAATCATTTAATTACAAACATTTACAGCTTTCTCATCTGATCATAGTGACGTTTTCACTGCCTTATTAAGTTTGCAATTGTAGTGAGGTCTTAAAAGTGAGTTGAAGAGACAATAAAAAGATACGAAAAGAGAGTGAGCCCCTCTTTCCGTATACTTCAGTATTATTTTATAGCTTCAGCATTTGATAGGTGTAAATATTGAAAATGCTTTTCATATTGTGTGACAGCATCAGCGACAATCTGCTCTTTTGTATAACCAAAAACATCATAATCTTGTCCACCACTTCTTAGAAAAACTTCTGCACGATAAAAAGTTTTGGTTTCTTCTGATACATAATTAGGGACACCAAACGTTCTAAGTTTAATTTGGTAACGAAAATCTTCTACTTCTCTTTTTCTAACGATAAGAGTAATGGTCTTTTCTTCATCATTAATAATCTCAGAATTAAGTCCTTTATGTTTCATTTCCTCACACAATTCTTGAAGTCCTGGTTTCACTATATCAATAAGAAACTTCTCGACTTCACTGAACTCTGGATGCGTGATGAGAGAATTTAACCTCTCCTTCCATGAAGAGCTTGCCTGAGAGTATGTAACACTCGTTGTGTGATTTTGTACTGAGTTTAAATGCATATGGTCTGCTTTAAGAGATTTCAGCAAGGCCAACGAGCCTATTATAATCATAAAGATCATCGGAAAAGCGGAGGCGATTGTCATCGTTTGCAAAGCCTCAAGCCCACCGGCCATAAGTAGAATTGCAGCGACAACACCTTCTGTAACGGCCCAAAAGATTCGCTGCCAAACAGGAGGTTCTTGCTCTCCACCAGAGGTAAGTGTGTCAATAACAAGTGATCCAGAATCGGATGAACTAACAAAGAAGGTTACAACAAGACAAAGTCCGACAACAGTTAATAAAGATGAAAAAGGAAAGTATTCAAAGAACTTAAATAAGGCCACAGGAACATTTGTGTTTACGGCCTTTACAAGCTCAACGGCATTTTCTTTTAGTGCTAAATTAATAGCAGAATTTCCAAAAACCGTCATCCATAGGAAAGTGAATCCAGTTGGAACAAAGAGTACACCGAGCATAAACTCACGAATTGTTCTTCCTCTAGAAATTCTTGCGATAAACATTCCTACAAACGGTGACCATGAAATCCACCAGCCCCAATAAAGAAGTGTCCAACCACCAATCCAGCTATCTTTCTTATCATAGGCATAGAGATTAAATGTTTTATAAATTAGATCTGAAAGATACGCTCCTGTGTTTTGAACGTAAGACTGCATAAGATCAACCGTATTTCCTAAAAGTAGTACCGCAATCATTAGAACAACAGCTAGAGCGACATTTATATTAGATAATTTCTTGATCCCTCCATCAAGTCCTAAAACAACTGAGACTGTCGCGAAAGAAGTAATGATTGCAATAAGACCAACTTGGACAAGAGGTGTTTGAGGTACATTAAAGAGATATCCTAAACCTGCATTAACTTGTGCCACACCAAAACCTAAAGAAGTGGCAACTCCAAACATCGTTCCAATAACAGCGAATGTATCAATAGCATCACCAATTTTCCCGTAGATTCTCTTTCCTATAAATGGAAAGAATGCTGAACGAGGTAAAAGAGGTAGACCTTTTCGGTAGCAGAAGTATGCAAGAATTACGGCCAATACAGCATAGACTGCCCATGCATGTAATCCCCAGTGAAAGAAAGTAATCTTCATTGCTTCTCTTGCACTTTCAACTGTTCCCCCAACTCCAACTGGTGGTGATGAAAAGTGCATCATAGGCTCAGCGACACCAAAGAACAGAAGTCCTATTCCCATACCGGCGGAAAACAACATAGAGAACCAAGATATATTTCCGTAGTCAGGCTCTGAATGATCAGGTCCAAGCTTTATATCTCCTAAGCGACTTATCATAAGATACAGAGCAAAGAAGAATAGACTTCCCACAGCTAGTACATAGACCCAACTTGTTTTCGCAATTAACCATGTTTGAATGCCTTTAAAAAAAAGATTCAGACCTTCTGGAAAAATTGAGCCACAAACTGTGATCAGAAAGATAAAAAATGTGGACGTAAAAAAGACGTTCTTATTGATACCATTGTTCAATGAGATAACAACCTCCGTGTAAATATGAATTTAGGCTTTAGTTATAATAACACGATATGGAAATATAGACTTGTAAGTACAAGTTTTCCGGTGTTAAACAATTAAAATTTAATTAGATTAAAAGAATGGTCGGAGCGAGAGGATTCGAACCTCCGACCCCTTGCTCCCAAAGCAAGTGCGCTACCAGGCTGCGCTACGCTCCGATACTACTGGATTTTCAATTATTGAATGGAATTTATAGTTAAATATGCACCAATTGGCAACCACTATTTAAGTTGTGCCTTAAAAAACTTTTGTGCTTGCTGGCATGCCTTGGCTCTATGAGAGTTAGATTCCTTCCAATCGGGCTTTTCGGCCAATGTCATATTTCCTAGCGCCTCTGGAATAAATACAGGGTCGTAACCAAAACCCTCAGATCCCTTATATATTTTCGAGACTTCTCCACTAACTCTGCCCTCAAAATAGTAAATCTCTTGAGGAGAAATATAGAAACAGAGAACACATACAAAGTAAGCATCCCTATTTTCTACATCTTTCATATTTTCAACTAGAAGCTCGGCTCTTTGTTGATCACTTAAACCCTCACCACCATACCTTGCGGTCTTAACTCCAAGGTCATTTGGAAGAGATTGGACACAAAGCCCTGAATCATCTGAGAGTACTGGCTTCTTGTATTGATCAAAATAAGCTTGCGCCTTTTTTAATGAGTTTTCATAAAATGTCAGACCATCTTCGATGACCTCTATTTTTTGATCTGCGGCAATAATATTTAGAACATCTTCATCAAAGAGCTTTGAAAACTCTGATGCTTTATGCGCATTTCCTGAAGCCAGTATGAATTCTTTCATGATTAAATCACTTTATTTTGCTCTTCAAAAACAATCTTAAGAGTCTTACTTGCACAGTCCAAAATAGCGTTCATCTGCTCACGACTAAAGGCTTCCCCTTCCGCTGTTCCTTGAATCTCGACAAATTTTCCACTGCCTGTCATCACAATATTCATATCTGTTTCACAAGTCGAATCTTCTTCGTAATTAAGATCTGCAATAATATTACCATCGGCATTTATACCAATACTGACAGCTCCAAGAGAGTCCTTGATTGGCGACTCCTCTAAAAGTCCCTGCTCAACTAATTTGTCAAAAGCGATCTTCATGGCTACATAAGCTCCAGAGATTGAAGTTGTTCTTGTTCCACCATCTGCAACGAGAACATCACAATCAAGAGTGACCATTCTCTCTCCAAGCTTATTCATATCGACAACAGCCCTGAGGCTTCTTCCTATGAGTCTTTGAATCTCTTGAGTCCTTCCACCTATTTTAGATCTCTCTCTTCTCATTCTTGAATGAGTAGATGATGGAAGCATATTATACTCAGCTGTTACCCAACCAGAGCCATTTCCCTTCATCCAACGTGGCACAGACTCTTCTACTGTCGCCGTTATGTGAACCTTAGTATTGCCAAATTCAGCAATAACGCTTCCTGTTGCATAAGGATTAATATTCTTCGTGAAATTTATTTTTCTTGGCTCTTCTCTTAAAATCTTAGACATATAGTACTTCCTTTTTTTTTATTATTTGTTATAACATCTCCTATTATGAAAATCACCCATAAACACTTTGACTCGATTCCAACGACCCAACAGTTACTTATCGAACTGATAAATAGTGGGGAGGATACCAATCTTGTTTCAACAAAAGCGCAAAGCGCTGGCGTTGGAAGACGAGGAAATCAATGGGATCAATACAAGAACTCTATAAGCTTATCTCTCAAGCTAGATGTATCAGAGCTCAAGGAAAAAACAATCATTCCACTAGCAATTGGTGTAGGTGTTTGCACGTTCTTAAATGAATGTTATCCGCAGAACCAACTAAAACTGAAGTGGCCTAACGACATTCTTAATATGGCCGGAGAAAAAGTTGGTGGGATCATTTGCAAGCTTATCAATAATGACGCAATAATTGGAATTGGCATAAATATTGGAAAGTCATCTAACGAGTCTTCTTATCGTACAAGAAAAGGATATATTCTAGATGTTGAACTTACTGATCAAGAATATAGAACTATTCCCTATAAACTCATGAAAACACTTCTTGATAGATCTCTTCCTTCTGACATTAAACAATGGGAGTCTATGTGCGCTCATCAAAACTCTGCAGTTACAATTTTAGATGGAGACAAGAGAGCTTCGGGAAAATTCATTGGAATAGGAAAGTACGGAGAGGCACTTATATTAAAAGAGGGGAATGTTCAAAAAATCTTTAACGGCTCATTAGTTTTTGATTGAAGAAATAACCGTTTCACGAATCGTTGAAAGTTCTTTTTTCACGATATTTTCAGCAAGGTCAGGAATTATTTCCCAGATAAGTTTTTCAACTTCTTTTTTACAATACTCTTGCACATACTTTTCTACTAGAGGCTCGAGATCTGCCTTTATAGCGTCCTTTAAATCATCAGGAAGTGTTGATAACTCAGAAGATATTTGTTGTTCTATTTCATTTTGAGAACCGGCCACTTGAGCTGACTCAATATTTTCAAGTGTAATCTCTTGAGTAAGTTCCTCATCATCTTGGGTATCCTCGTCAACAGACCAAAGGTCTGTATCTCCGAGATCTTCCTCTATCTCATCCGCAAGCTCTGATTTTAAGTCTTCAAACTCAACGTCATCTGAAAGGCTAATTTCCCTTTCAACAGGCGTAATATCTTTTTCAAGTTTTAACTCTGCTAACTCAAATTCCTTGGTCGTTTCTTCATGGTCATCACTAAGGTCTGGAAGTGTCATTTCTTGAGTCTTGTCTATGTAGTCAAGCTCATCTTCTTCCTCTATTTCATCTTCAATTACAGGAGGGAATTCATCATAGTGCTGAGTCACATCTTTCTTAACTAACTCATTTGGATCGAATCCCCATCCAGACAATTCATTACTAAGATTATCATTGGCAATTTCACTAACCGCAATTTCTGTCGTAACGTCAGAATCTTCATCAGCATTATCTTCATGATCAACATCTTCTATCTCATCCGCATCGCTAGAAACTGACCAGCCTTCATGTTCAGAATCTTCTTTCTCAGTCTCAATATTTTCATTATTAAGCAATGCAATACACTTATGAATAAATCTTTCAGTTTCAAAAGGCTTAACAATCTTGTCTGCGAAACCAGAATTTTGATACTCATTCTCATCTATTGAATCAAATACGCCAAGCATCGCCATAACAGGAACATTTGGTTGTTCTTCAATAATCTTCTTGCATAATTCATAACCATTCAGTTCGTCCGATAGAGCAAAGTCTAAGAGAACAAGATCTGTATTCTTGTTAAGATTATCGAATAATTCACTCTCATCTAAACATGAAACTAGATTAAAATCCTGTTCTTTAGATGCTAAGCTTATTACTTTTTGAATCGTCTGGCTGTCGTCAGCAACGAGTATTTTAAAACTCATAAATATTCTCCGACTTCTATTGTTACGCAAAAGATATGGGTTATCAATAAGATTATAAGCTTAGGACTATAGCCGACTGATTATCTAGGTTGCCCCTATCATTAGTTGTCCCCATGAGATGTTCAGCTAAGCTTTTATCATCTTTTGAATAGTGCCTAACAACACTCTCCAATTCCTCAAATGTTAATCGAGAATATGCTCCATCACTTAGAAAGATTATTTTATCATTATCTTTCAACAAAAACTCTTCAATTTTTACTGGAAAGTCTTTAAACAAGCCTATGGCACTTAAAGGAAATGTTTTGGATACATTATTCTCATAGTTTCCTCCAAAGGGAACCAGTGTATCGGGTGAGTTTAAAAGAGAGAGGTAGCCGTCACGAAAGAGACAGGCCATACAATTTCCAATTGATGCTAACGAGAGTGTATTTCCAGATATCATTGCTGAGCAAGTACTTACAGCACCTCGTTCCATCATTTCTCGCTCCGAGTTTTCTTTTAATAACTCCTCGTGTGCCATAAAGAGTGCATTTACTAAGGCATTTGTCTCTAGTGCATATTGCTCAGAATAGAAGAATGGCAGTGTTGCATCGGGATCATTACTAATTTTAGTAAAAAAAGAATGAAATACATTTTTTGATAAATCAACAGCATGATCTCCGATAGAAGAGCCACCAAGGCCATCAAAAATCGCAAAAATCATATTATTCAGATCGATAAGAATATCATCCTCATTAATATTGAGATAAGGACCTTGATTTGTTTTTGCAAAATAACTACTTACTTTCATTTCACCCTTCTATAGCAAAGACTCTAAGCGCTCAGTTGCTTTTTCATAGTATTCATTCTCAATAGGAGCTATTTGTTGAACTTCCTGATACTTAGACTTAGCTTCTTCAAACAAACCAAGAGACTCCGAAATAATAGCTTCTCTAAATACTCTTCTTGCTCTCAGTGTTAGTGTCGTATTTATTTCCGCCATCTCATCTAAAGCTTCAATTGAAGATGGATCATATCTTAAAACTTCAGAGTAGGTTTGATAGGCAGCTTTCAAATCTTCACCCTCTTTAAGTGATCTCGCCTTACCAAGCAATGGACCGATTACTTCTTTTTGCATCTTCTTAGACTTTTTGAGCATATCTGCCCCTTTCTTGAGAAGGTCTTCATCCATTTGTTTTATCTGCATAAACCTTTCAAGAGCTACTATCGCATTATACCAATCCTCTTTAAGGAAAAGTGCTCTACCTGGTTGCAATTGAGAAACCATCTTATTTCTCTCTGCTTCTCTTTGCGCCTCTTCTAGCTTTTTTCTATTTTCTTTATCCATCCACCCATTAAGTTCGGCCTCAAGTGCTGTCACATCAAAATTACGTGGATCTTTAATTTTTATTTCTTGGAATAGTTTTCGCGCCAATTCAACATTACGATCCTTAACCGCAGTTGTCGCTCTTTTAACAAGAGCCGCAACCTCTTTTCTTCTTTGCTCGGCTTCCTGCTCCTTCCTTTTTTCCTTATTTAATTCAGCTATTTTTGCAAGACTATTTTTTACGATCTGGGAAAGCTGTTTCGCTTGTATATAATTTGGATCAATGGCCAATGCCTTATCAAGGTTAAAACTAGCCTCTTCAAAGTTTCTTTCATCTGCGGCCACTCTTGCTAGTTGATAATAGGAGTCCCGTTCGGTAATCTGCTCTGCAGATAAGTTACTAGAAACATCTGTGCTTGGCTTTGTCTGCTCATTTTTGCCTTGTTGTTTCACCTTGGCATTATTTTTTTTATTTTCAGTCTCTGGCATCATCACAATGCCAATTGCTATTGCAATAAAAATATAAATAATCTTTCTCGGTGTTGGTAATCTTTTAAATTTACCTACTAAACTGTTGTCAAAAACCTCTTCTTCGTGACTATGTCCATCCTCTCCGATATCAACATCTTCATCGTCTGACACCTCTACAATTTCTTCGACGACAACTTCCTGATTATCCTCAACAGGCATCAAAGTTTCTTTTTGGCTATCAATAAAGTCGTTACCTACATAAACAGTAAATGTAGTCGAACCAATAATAAATTCATCTTCATTGAGAAGCTCTTTCTTATTAATTCTCTTCCCATTTAAAATAGTACCATTAGCAGACTTTAAGTCCTCTAAAATGCAAACCCCGCCAACTCGTTTGATAATAGCATGTGACGTTGAAACCTCAGGATCATTCAAAACAATTTGGCATTTACTAGGATCTCTACCTATAAGTACTTCTTCCTCAGTAATGTTATACGTATCATAAGGAGCAGTTTCCCCAAACAACTCTAATGAGTACTTAGCAAAACCTGTAAACAACTGAGTATTATCCTCAGTATCATATTCACTTACGCCATATTGCTGATCATCATGAAACTCATCAAACTCACCTTCAGAGAATCCACTATCAAATCCCTCAGGCTCTTCATAATTCTCTTGCTCAACAACATCATCGCCAGCCTCATAATTGTTATCATCTACGAAGTCACCCTGTGGTATATCATTCACTTGTGTATCTTCATTAGCATCAAATGCATTATTGCTATCAAAGATTTCATTACTTGACTCTGAATCAGCTAGGTCTAATTCTTCAGCACCATCATCCTCGATGGACATCTCTGGCGAATCTATTTTTTCATCAGATGAAATATCATCCAAATCATCAAGAGAGTCTAAGTCGCCGAGTTCATCTAGATCATTTAAGTCATCTAGCCCCTCTTCATCCAAAGCATCATCTAATGACATGGCATCATCACCCACAGTATCGGCTTCTAGATCTTGTTCATCTAAAGGTGCGGGGATATTATCAGTAGGAAGATCATCAGGTATGGTAATTGATGATTCCTTATTTTGAACTTCAGGCTGACTGTCATCGACATGCTCTTCAAGCTCTTTTACCTCTTCCTTAAGAGGCAAATTAAATTCAATCGTATAGTCACCAATCAGTAGCAAATCTTTATCTTCAATTACTTTTTTTCCATTTATTGGTGATCCATTAATAAACGGTAAAGGCACTTGTGAATTAACTTTTACAAAGAAATCCTTACTGTCATATTCTATCTCAATATGATTTCGCGATATTTTCTTATCATCAATAACAACATGGCAATCAACAGACCTTCCAATGAGGAACGTGATGTTATCACTAACTGAAATAAGTTCAGAAAAGTCATAATTTCCAAGAGTGTTTCCACTCTTACTTACAGTTAATTGCATCTCTGTCTAATCCAATCTTTTGTGACATCTCTTTAGCATTTTCTTCCGCTTGTTCATAACGAACCTCTAGATCTCTATTGTCTTTATATTTTTCTAACATTTTTAAGATTATACAATACTTCCCATGTGCTGAACTATACATCTTAGCACTTCTAAAACGAGCAGCTTGCTCATCAATTCCTTTAATACTTTCTGTTAATCTTTGCGTTGCTCTATTAATATAAAAAGCAACACTCCCATTTCGTGGATCAAGAGTTCTTGCGAGAGTAAATTCTTCTAAAGCCCGAATGTAATTCCCCTCTCGTGCTTCTCTTCTTCCTCTATGTATATAAGCTTCTAACTTCTCCTTAAGGTCAGGATCTAATTCTCCAGAGTACGATAGTCTCTGTTTTTCACCTTTCTCAATTAATGAGGAGCTATCAGTTGTTACAACATTCTTTGCTTTCTTAGAATTTCCACTATCTTCATCCAAAAATATATATAGACCTATAAGCAAAACACCATAAATAAGAACCTTCTTATTATCTTTTTTCTTCTTTTTAGAACTCTTCTTTTTTATATTACTTTTAGTCTTTTCCTCTTCTTCAAATTCCTCTTCGTCTTCATCTTTGTCTTCTTCATAAACACTTGGAAGATCTGGCACAACCTCTAAAAAGCTATACTTATAGACGGTACTCCCAACTATAACTTTGTCTCCATTCTTCAGCTTATGCTGACTAACTTTAAAGTCATTAACATAGACACCATTCTGTGAGCCTAGATCAGTAAGAATATAATCCTCACCTACTCTAGCTAGTTCAAAGTGCTCGCGTGATGCTTGACCGTCATAAATCTGAATATCTGTTTTGATAGACCTTCCCATCAAAACTCTCTTATCACCTATGTAATAACAAGTTCCTTTATTCTTTCCCGTCATACAAATTAGTCGATGGTATTTACCCGCAGCGACAGGAGGTTGAATATTTTTTGTGACCTTTACAGGTACTCGTGCCATACAAACTTACCCAAGTCTTATAAACGTTACATAAAAGGCTTTAGCCAAATTGTCTTTACCTATTAAGGAAGATACAAACATATTATATTCCTCACCCTCTAATTCTAGTGAGGCCTGCTGACAAGTCCCTGCATTCTCAGCAGAAGCATCACAGATACTGATAATTTTTGCTGCCAAGCCTCTATTTCTTGCCACATTTTCAATATTCTCACCTTGAGAGGTACTTTCACGCATTGATAGGACATCCTCCGCCTCAGGATTAATATAAGAGACAGATCTTTCAGAGTTTAAAATAAGTACTGGTCCATTAGCTCCTTGCATAAATTCGTAGAGTGTAGAAACGTAAATCTCATCATTTTCTTTTTCGACAAGATCCTCATCCTGTATATCATTATTTAGTTCTCGAAATCTCTGAATAAGCGTATTGATTGAATCTCTCAAAGGGTCAAGTTCTTGCCATAACCACTGAGGACTAAGAGCCTTTCGCTTCCCTCTTAAACTTTCTTCAATTTGATACCTCATTTCTTCAATATGTCTTATCGTCATTCTATAAAGAATACCGAATAGAACAATTGCAGCAATAAATGATGTTACGAGAGCCTCAAGGAATGCCACTCTACTTTTTGATGCCTCTTCTGCTAGTGATGAGGGTTTAAAACGGATAGCCAAGATTGCGACAACCTTTGGCGCGCCTGTATTAATATCTGTCGCATAAATTTTTTGACCTATTCCAATTTCACCATTTGTCCATCTCGTCACAAGAGATGTTTTTGTTGACTCACTATTTGCCCATTCTTTTACCTTTGCAGAAAAAGCATCATTTGCAATCTCATTTCTCCTCTGATCAGGTCGATAAATTCGTCCTTCGACATCAAATAAATCATAGTGCACAACTCCCGATCTTGAATCATCAAGGAAATTAGTCTTTATTTTACTTATAGCACCTCTTCTTAAGTACTCACCATTTGTTCGAGTCATTTCTTCGGCGATCTGCTTTCCTCTCGCAGCAACCTCTTTTAAAACAATACGTCTTGTGGTCTCAAGAATTGGGTTTATCGTTAAAGTGACATTAACAACGACAAAAAGTGCCAATAATATTCCGAGTAATGCCTTCCATTCATATTCTTCATTTATTCCATGAACAATATTCATGGCCCTGTACTTTAATAGCCAAAATAGTTTCGCAACAATATTATCTGGCTGAACTCCACCAGTTAGGTATGTCAGCTCATCTTCATCATTTGTAATTCTTTTTCTAATTATTTTCTTTCGCTCTTTAACGTGTACAACTTGTAAGATTACGTTTGGTAGAGTTATTTTATCTCCATTAATAACTGCTGCTTTCTTTATAACTTTTCCGTTTACAAATGTTCCATTTGCACTTCCCAAGTCTTCAGCATAGACAATTCTACCATTTACATTAATACTAAGGTGTTTTTTTGATATCCCCTTCACAGGTAGAATAATATCTGCCTCATCTGAGCGACCAACAGTATTGTCTCCATCCGACAATTTAAACTCTTGCCCCCTTAATTTACCGCCTATGGCAACTAACTTATACATATATCTAACCTATCTCCAATTTTTACATCTTGTGGCAAGTCGCCGGCTCTAAGCTCAAGAACTTGAGTGGCCCCAAATACTAGTCTTGTCATTCTCCATGGCTTTAAGTTGTAATAAGTTCTAATTATTTCATATTTATTATTTAAGAAAACTACATCAATGGCATATCTCATAAAAAAGGTGTGTATTGAGTTACACTTTGTAATAAGTAATGAATCAAAACCTTTCATTGAATTACTGAACATCAAACCAACTAGTCGCTCAAAAAAAGAGGATGCAACCTTCATTTTTTTGCTAATTAATTTGTTTGTGTAAAAGACTCTCCCCATTAGCGCCCTCCAGAGAGTGACTCAATAGCAAGAGGAGCTGCAATCATAATAAATACGGCAGGAATAATAAATATCATCATTGGAAAGAGAATTTTTGTGGCTGCAGTTTGTCCCTCTTTTTCAATTTGAGCAGACTTCTTCTGTCTAATTTCGACAGATAAAGCTTTTAGTATAGGTCCAATATTTGCTCCGACACTATCTGCAGCAACAAGGGTTGCACAGAAAGATGATATTTGCATAAGATCTACTCTCCACGCCATATTTCTCAGTGCTTTTGCTTTTGGTGCCCCAAGGCGATTCTCTTTTATCACGATTGTAAATTCATCTGTTAAAGGACCTGGTTTTGATTTTTCTATAACCTTAGACATAGCTTGCATATAATCCAGTCCTGCTTCTACAGATAAGGCCAGCATATCAACAGCAAATGGCATTCCTTTGACAATATCTTTCTGCCTTTTTTCCACAATTCCTTTAATCCAAATATCTGGATAAACAAATCCTAATACTGCTACGAGAGGAATTAAGCTCAAGGCCCAGTCAGCTTCCATAAACTGCCTTACTCCAAGGAAGACAATGGGAAAACCAATTATCAGAAATAATTTAAATGCAAAGAAGTCCTCTGGGGAAATCAAATCAGTTAGTCCTGCCCCAGCGAGTGTTTTTTTATACTTATCCTTAAGTTTTTCCCGCCCTTTCATTCCTTCGACTATAGGTGAAAAGTATCTCTTAAAAAATGGCCTCGAATATTTTAATATAACACCATACTCATCGAATTTACTTCTAGTTTTAGAATCGCTATCACCTTCATCAAGTTTCTCTTGGGCTGAATATTTCTCATTGTCTTGAAACACCATTAAGGCGATCCAAAGAACTGATCCAAATATTAAAACGTAACTTGCATTTACTAATAAGTCAGAACTTTGAAATCGATCTTCACCTTTCAAAACTCCACATGCTTCGATATCGTTATACTGATCACATGCTAACTGGAGATATTCCTTACCAAGAGCTTGATAGGTGATTAATTTGGCTTCACCATTCTTATCTTTTTTAAAAAGTGATGCCTGCTTCTCTTTTTTGAATTTTGACTCTTTGAATTTTTGATATAAAAGACCGAGTTCAACACACGCGGCAACTTGTGGATTTTCTTTATTCTCACATGAATCTTTTAAAATCTCTGCTGTCTGCCTCTTATCGAAGTGCTTATAATAGCTTTCACCTTTTTTACTTTGAGCGGATGCAAAACTTGATAAAACAAGACATGTTAACAAGAGATTGAATAAGAAGTTTGGTACAATACGTAGCATCATACCTTAATATTATCAAATAATTACCTAAGATCTGGCTTAAGGCAATATTGACCTAACTAGCCGAATCTTTCTTCGTTTCAATAAGCTTATTAAGATCCTCAAGATAGACCTTATTCTCGTTTTTACTCAATTCTTTCTCTACATCTGGAATGTAGAGTAGTTTATATTCACTAAGATATCCCTTTTTAAGTTGATTTATTCTCTCAACTTTTTCGTCTATATCTTTTTTTAGAAGCTGTTTTGTCTTGTAAGCTTCTTTAACGCCTTCTAGAGCTTGCTTACAAGTTTCCATCGTTCTATATTCTACGATATCGGCTCCTGCACTCAATGCCATCACAGCCGCATCACCATATGAATATCTATCAGAAATAGCTTTCATTTCCATATCATCAGTAATGATTATTTTTTTAAACTTTAAATCTTCTCTCAGCATTCTATATGCTTCTTTAGATAGTGATGTTGGCAATTCTTGATCGATACAATCAACTTGTAAATGTGCCATCATAACAAATTCAACCCTCGACCTAACGGCTTTTACAAAAGGCTCTATATCTAATTCTCTAAGCTCTTCTATGGACTTCTTAATAATTGGTAAATCATAGTGTGAATCTTTTGTTGTCGAACCATGACCTGGAAAATGCTTAGCGCAAGCCATAATCCCATTGGTCTGAAGCCCTCTTATCGCTGAAGATACAAAGCTAGAAACAGTATCAATATTTCTTCCAAATGCTCTATCACCAATGACTTTATTATTTTCATTTGAATAAACATCGCAAACGGGAGAAAAATTAACATTCACGCCACAAGCACTTAGCTCATTTGCCATCATCGTGTGTACTTCAAAACACTTCTTAGGTGATTCTGTTAGACCAATATCCATCATTGAGGGAAATTCTGTGAAATGAGTTTTAAACCTTTGCACTCTTCCACCCTCATGATCGGTGGCAATAAATAATGGATAATGACTGCGACATGCTTGGATCTCATTCACAAGCTCTGCAAGCTGACCTGGACTCTCATAATTATTTTTAAATAATATAACTCCACCGATATTTTCTTTCTCTAAAAACTCTCTCTCCTCGTCAGTCAACGAGGTTCCAGATATGCCTGTTATAAATAATTGACCTAATTGTTCCATAATAAATTCCTTTCTATCTCACCTATCGGATACTTAACGCAATAACTGATTAAAGTTTTGTGCAACCCATGAAGTACGAAGATGGCCATAGTCCTTATCGAGAAAATAAAAAATCACTTGATTTGCTAAATTTAAACTTAGTCTGTGCTCCCCTGACTTATTCTTTCCATCATATACGAGTTCTCCCGAGAGAAAAGGCAGTTCATCAACATTCAAGAATTGATCAGAAAAAAATGGATATGTACCAATAACCAAAGTTACAGGCATTGAACCGAAACCTTTCTCACTTGCTAAATCTAAGAAGCCAGTCACCTTGGCACAATCAATAATTTTATACAAATAACAAAAGTTTAATGTATTCTTAGGAAGTTTAAAGGTACGAACTCCATTCCATTTTTCATCTGGAGATATCAGTGTAACATTTAACGACTTTTCATTCATCTTCATCGTTGAAATGTATTTTTCATTATTTAAGATAAAAGTGGCTTGAGACTTTACAGGAAATAATCCTTTAACATCTTTGTCTAATTTTTTAAATTTAGAGAAGCTTATAGTTCTTTCAAGAACATTATCCTCTTGGAGTGTTGAAACTCTCCTCTTAAGAACATATAAACCAGCTTTATCAATACCAGTTTCTTTTTCCAGTAAAAACTTTCCGCCTTCTTCTTGCTGAAGAAAACTTTGCTTTGAACGGCCAACAACAGACTTAGTCTCTATTGTTGAACAAGATATTAGAAAGAGAAAAGTTAAGGAGACAATTAGTTTCATTCTGTTTCTACGAAAGTCTGAAACTCTTTATCCAAAGAAGATAGTGTAAGAGATTCATCATCGTACTCTCTTATTATTTGTGAAAGTTGTTCATTTTCACTAAAGTTAATGCCGACTTTTTTCATTTTAATACTCTCAAATCTTAAGTCGATATAGTCGACTTCATAAATGAGAGAGAGTTCGTCTACAGTAATACTCTGACCCTTTAAGATAATATTGGCTTTAGTTGACAGATGAGAATTTAAAATATTGTAATGTTCTTGATTACAAATAAGAGAGAGCCCTGAGTATGAAATATCTAATATCTTTTCTCCCTTGAGTTCTATGTCTTTAGATATTTCTTTTTGAAAACTTTTAATTAGAGAATTTTCTTCATTTTGATTCTTATTAAATGAAAGAACATTTCCGTGATCACTTTCTTCCTCATCTGAATCCATAACAAAATATACATAAGCATCGAAGCGAGGATGCATAACAATTCTCACATCCTTTCTTCGCTCTGTTCTAAATACATCACCAAGAGGAGAAAGTGTTTTTGCAGAAGTGACGTTGCACTTCATATAGTAAGTTAAGTTATTATGTGAAAAAGAAACAAAGTAGTAGTTATCTTTATTTGGGAGTATTTCTAAATCACTCATACAGAAATGACCATCTTCAAAACTTAGAAGACTGGAGTGATAGAAGTGATCTATGTCCTTCCATATTTTAAATGACGGACTTCCATCCTTTAAAATACTTTTAATTCTTGAACTTAGTTCACTTATTTCTAATTTTAAAAATAAATTATCTTTACTCATTATTAAGACAGCGTTGCTACTTGCTTTAATAAATCAATTGACTTCAGTGCTTCTCCACAGCCTCGAACAACACAAGTTAAAGGATCTTCAGCTAATGCAACAGGAAGTCCTGTTTTTTCTTTAATTAAAACATCCAGGTTTGCAAGAAGTGATCCACCGCCAGCTAAAATAATACCATTATCAACAATATCTGCAGCTAGTTCCGGAGGAGTCTTTTCTAAGGAAGTCTTTATCGCCTCGACAACTTCACTAATTGGGTCAGATAGAGCATCTCTAATTTCATCCGAAGTAACTTCAATAATCTTTGGTGCACCAGCAATAAGATCACGCCCTTTCACTTCATATGTTTTTACTTCATCTTCAAAAGGATAAGCATTTCCGATAGACATCTTTATCTGCTCTGCTGTTCTTTCTCCAATCAAAAGAGAATATTTCTTTTTGATGTATGAAGCTATTGCTTCATCAAACTTATCTCCAGCAACACGAACAGACTGAGAATAAACAATACCGCCAAGAGAGATAACAGCAACTTCCGTAGTTCCCCCACCGATATCGACAATCATATTTCCACTCGGTTCAGTAATTGGGAGACCAGCACCAATTGCTGCGGCCATAGGCTCTTCAATAAGATAAACTTCTCTCGCTCCAGCTTGTTCAGCTGATTCCTTAACGGCTCTTTTTTCAACTTGAGTGATTCCAAAAGGAATACATATAATAATTCTTGGTTTAATTAATTTCGAACCTGAGAGTGACTTTTGGATAAAGTACTTTAGCATTGCTCCAGTAACTTCAAAATCTGCGATAACGCCATCTTTCATAGGTCTTATAGCTTTAATAGACCCAGGGGTACGACCAAGCATTTTCTTTGCTTCTGAACCTACTGCCAAGACTTTATTGGCACCTTTATAACCTTGATGAACGGCAACTACAGAAGGTTCATTAACGATAATTTCCCTATCCTTTGCATAAACTAAGCAGTTTGCAGTTCCTAAATCAATTGCCAAATCATTTGAAAATAAATCAAAAATCTTTTTAAACATTGTATTTTCCCCGTCACTATTACCAGTGGTAGTGTCTTATGTTTTCGCCACGGTCTGCAATATCGGCCATTGCCTCAATCCCAAGCTCTATGTGGATATCTGTATATTTCTTAAATACACCCTTCGCTGATTTCTTAGTTTTAATACCAGATTTAGTCATCGGACAATCTGAAATTAAAAGAAGGGCGCCAATATTAACTTTACTAACAAAAGCCGCTACAAACAATGCTGCAGTTTCCATCTCTACGGCCAATACTCTCTCTTCAATAAGTCTAGCCTTAAATCTCTCATCAAACTCCCAGAAGCGGTAGTCAGTTGAGTGAATTGTTCCTGTTCTATAATCATGACCATGCTCAACAAGAATTTGTGAAATGAACTTCTGTACCTTAAACGTTGGCAATGCTGGAACTGCCGGAGGTAAAAAGTGTTCTGTAACACCCTCTGCTCTAATTGAAGCAATAGGCAGAACAAAGTCACCAACCTTTAAAGAAGGATGAACAGCTCCTGCCATACCAAGGAATAAAACCGCCTTAGGCTGAACAACTGACAAAAGTTCACCAATTAATGCTGCCATGGCAGCACCAACACCAAACTCAATAATCGTCACCTTTGCCTTCTTTGATGAAGAAGCCTTAAAAGCAGAGCCTTGTGTATATTTGTGATCAGCTAAGAGAGCATTAAATCTCTCAATATAATAATGAAAGTTTGTTAGGATAATCTGACCTTGAAAATCGTCAAAGTTATGCCCTGTATACCTCTCGAGCATATCAACAGCAATCTTTCTCTTATCCTCATTCCAATGAATTCTTCGAGCTCTTAAAGCTGCCCTTTTAGCCTCTAAATTAGCATCAAGTGACTTCTTGAGCCTTCTTGCTTCACTACTATCCATTTGCAAATCGTCAACAAAAGCCGATTCAATATCTGGAACCATGGCTTGCGAGATGGCCTTGGAAGTTCTTTTCTTTGCTTTCTTTGAAGACTTCTTTGTTGCTTTTTTAGCAGTCTTTTTAGTCACTTTCTTTGAAGCTTTCTTTTTTGAATTAGTTTTCTTTGCAGCTTTCTTTGCTGTCTTCTTTTTTGTGTCACGCATCAGCGACCCCTCTTTTAAACGTCCGTATTCACAGAGATAGTAAAATGTACCATTTAGATGTTTTTATTGACAACTAATTATCCAAGAAACCTTGTCAAAGGCCCATATTTTTTTTAATATGCATATTCCCTATAACACTTAGCAATAGAAATAAGGAGATAGTCATGGGTGAAGGTAGAAAGAAAACTACTCTTAAAATGAATAGAAAAAAGGGTCAAGCTAAGAAAAAAGCAAGACTTCTTAAAAAAATCAATTCAAAGAAATAAAAAAACGCACTTCAAGTGCGTTTTTTTTATTCTAAGCTGTCTTCCTTTGTCTCTTCTTTTATCTCTTCTTCAATTTTCTTCGTCATATCTAATTTGTTTGTTCTTCCTCTATGAAGGGTCATTACTTGCATAGTTTTAAACCACAGGCCATCTTCTTTTATCCATGATCCACTAATACCATCAAGAAAATCAGCAGAACCCAGAGCTTTATCAAGCTCACTTCTTTCTTGATAATTTCCTAAGCTAAAGACTTTACCAATTACAGTAACGGCATCAATCCCTAGCACTTCAATTAAGTTAGGATTCTTGCCATAGACAGACTTGTATTCATTAGCAAAGTCTGACGAAAGATTTGGAATTTTAGAGGCAATAAAGTAAAGCTTGCCATACTTACGACTCTGTCTCATCAGACTACGACTTCTCCAACTTGGAGGACCAACAATAGGAAGATTGAAAGCATCATAGTAACTAAAGGTTGGTATAATTTGCTGTGCTTCATTTGGAATTGATGGAATAAAGATCCAATCAAAATCAATTTCAGGTTTTAATGTCTGAATTCTTCTAATAGAAGTCTTACCTTCTAATTTATGGACTTCTCTTAAGAGCTCTAGCTCCTCTTGCCTTTCTCTTTTAAATTTCAAGCCAAGAATTTTCCCTATCGTATCTGTATGATCTGTTTTAGATTTATCATATGAGCTCACAGAGTTCACTCTTACATTCTTTTGTTGTGCAAGCTTCCAAAACTCATCAAGATATGATCTTCCTTTCTCATCATCAGGATAAACAATTGCT
This sequence comes from Bacteriovorax sp. UBA1852, assembly GCA_002338505.1. Classification (GTDB taxonomy): domain Bacteria; phylum Bdellovibrionota; class Bacteriovoracia; order Bacteriovoracales; family Bacteriovoracaceae; genus Halobacteriovorax_A. Next base: position 20,464 of record DDIK01000024.1, on the reverse strand, counting down.
GCATTTCTTCCAAAAAATTCTAAAAACTTATCTGAAAAAAGAAGTGAGATTTGAGACTCAATAGAACCAGGAATTTCAATCAGTAGATGATCCTTTAGCATCTTCTCTGTATGAACCTGAGACAAGGATATGAATAGAGTTCTATACTTTTTTGCCTCAAGATATTGTGAAACTGCCTCATCTGTATAAAGGCCTCCAACAACGACTGAAACTTTATCCTTTTCTATTAATTCTTTAACAAGTTGAGAGCCTAGTATTGCACTTCCTTGGCTATCCTTAACAATTATTTTGAAATTATTTGTCATACCATTTTTTTCGAAATCTTTATTAAGCTTTCTGATGGCAAAATCAATTCCCTTGAGAGCTCGTTTACCATAATCCCCTTTCTTACCAGATAGTGGAAGAACCACACCAATCACTCCTGAATCAATAGCTGAGATATCTTTAAACTCTGTTTTGAGAGTTGCAACGAGATTCATTAAATTCTGATCGTCTTCAAAGGAATCATTTATCCAAGATATTAATTCTTCGGATTCAACTCTTCTGCCCATTGCGATCATATTTTGAGCATCAAGATATGCGAGATATCCAGCTGCAAAGTTTTTCTTTTCAACAAACCTTTGAATAAATCTTAGTCGTTGTGATTCACCTAAACTAAAATATAGGCTCACCATTTCATTAAAGTTTCTTTGTGACTTTAGAGACATCGAATCTCTATGATCTCGATAGAGGTATATAAGAGACTCTAAGGCTGGTTCAGCTTTAGAAAGTTCCCTGGCAAGTGTCCATCTAAGCTTGTGGTAATTTTTAAACTCATCGCCTTCTAATAAACTAAAGTCCGCCTTCTCTAAGGCCACAAATGCTCTTTGATTATCTGAAAGTTTAAAATAACTACTCGCTAAGTTGAGATATATCTTAGAGGTCAGTCTTCTATCGGAATCCGAGGACGCCAAAGCTAAATTAAATTCAAAAATAGACTTTTCATACTCCTGTTGTGAAAAAAGTATAACACCTGCGAGATTTCTCTTTAATGATCTTTCGCTTGGTAGGAGCTTCTTCTCATCCATTAGTGCGAGCTTCTTTAAGGCAATATCTTTTCTTCCAGATGAGAAGTCTTTCTTTATCATGTTGATATCGTTTCGAAACTTTTCCGTATAGAGATCTTCCATACCAGGTGAAATCATCTTGATTCCACTACAACCGACAAGCACGAGATTAATAAATACAAAAATGCTTAATAAAAGCTTCATAAATATCCTTATTATTTTTTTGAAAAGTTTAGAGCATTATAGGCTAAATCTTATGAAAAGCTAAATTGAAAAAAACATACTGGACTAGAGTTGTCAGAAATAAAAAAGGCCTGAACAAATCAGGCCTATAAACTAAACTTAAAAAAATATTTCTATTGAAATAGATCTTTTACTTTATCTAGAAACCCTCTACTCATTGGATTTGTCTTTGAGCTTTCATCCAATAGTGCTAATTGCTCAAAAATATCTTTTTGCTCTGAAGATAATTTCGTTGGTGTCTCAACATGTATAGTTAAAATAGCATCACCAGCTCCATACCCTCCAAGTTTCTGAATTCCTTTATTCCTAAGGCGCATCTTCTTTCCTGATTGAGTTCCTGCAGGAATGTTAACCATAACCTTACCATCTAATGTAGGTACCTCTACCTCAGAGCCCAGAGCAGCTTGAGAAAAACTTATTGGCAATGTATAAAGAACATCAAAGCCATCACGATTAAAAATTTCATGCTCTTCAATTTGTATTACTATATAAAGGTCTCCATCTGGTCCACCTTGAGCACCAGAGTCTCCTTCATCAGAAAGCTTAAGTCTTTGTCCATGATCAATTCCTGCTGGAATTGTCACTTCAAGCTCAGACTGCTTCTTTGATCGACCATCTCCATGACAAGTTGAACACGGATTACTAATCATTTGACCAGAACCACTACATTTTGGACATGTAGAAGCAACTGTGAAAAATCCCTGTTGCCTTCTAACTTCTCCATGGCCTTGGCACATATCACAAGTTGTTGGCTTAGAACCGTCTTTGCCTCCAGAGCCATTACAAGTCTTACACTCAGCAAGCCTTGAAACGTTAACTTTCTTCTTAACACCAAAAGCTGCCTCTTCAAAAGTTACATTGATTCCCATTTGAAGATCATTTCCAGGCCTTCCAGTTGAACGACGGCGTCCTCTACCACGGCCTCCGCCCATCATATCACCAAAGATATCTCCAAAAATATCACCAAGATCTCCGAAGTCTCCAAAGCCACCAGCGCCGCCGCCAAAGCCACCTTGCTGACCATTCATTCCCGCGTGACCAAATTGGTCATATCTTCTTTTCTTATTTTCATCTAATAACACCTCTGCAGCTTCAGAGGCTTCTTTAAACTTCGCTTCAGATTCTTTATTATCAGGATTTCTATCAGGATGGTGCTTCATTGCTAGCTTACGATAAGCTTTCTTTATCTCATCCTTACTGGCTGACTTACCAACCCCGAGAACTTCATAATAATCTCTTTTATCACTCATATATATTCCTGAAACAATGACGCCAGCTTAAGAAAACTGGCGTCTATAATTAAAAAATTAAAACTAAGATTACACTTCCTTGAAGTCAGCGTCTACAACATCGTCACCATCATCTTTCTTTTGGTTTCCTGCATTCGCTCCAGCCTCTGCACCTGCACCCATATCTGGTCCTGCGCCCTCTTGCCCTGGAGCACCTTCTTGTTGATACATTTGAGAAGCAATTGCATGAGAAGCATTCTGTAGTGTCTCATGTGCAGCTTTAAGTTCATCAACATTTTCAGAAGTAAGTTTTGTTTTTGCATCTGCAATAGCGTCTTCTAACTTCTTCTTATCTTCATCAGAAATTTTTCCTTCACTATCTTTGATCATTTTTTCACAACCAAGTACTAGTGAGTCGAGATTATTTCTTGAGTCAACAACATCTCTAGCTTTCTTATCGGCCTCTTTATTTGCTTCTGCATCATTTACCATTCTTTCAATCTCTTCATCTGAAAGTCCTGAACCTGCAGTAATCTTAATCTCTTGAGACTTCCCTGTTGCCTTATCTACGGCAGAAACATTTACGATACCATTGGCATCAATATCAAATGTAACTTCAATCTGTGGAACACCTCTTGGTGCTGGGGCAATTCCAGAAAGATCAAATCTTCCTAGAGACTTATTATCTTTTGCAAACTCTCTCTCTCCTTGGCATACATGGATCGTAACAGCTGGTTGATTATCAACAGCAGTTGAGAATGTCTGAGACTTCTTAGTTGGAATAGTTGTATTTT
>DDIK01000024.1:16459-16932 GCA_002338505.1 Bacteriovorax sp. UBA1852 | reverse complement strand
TTGGAATAGTTGTATTTTTCTCAATAAGTGGAGTTAGTACTCCTCCAAGAGTTTCAATACCAAGAGTCAGTGGAGTTACGTCTAAAAGAAGAACGTCTTTAACATCACCAGCAAGAACACCACCTTGAATAGCTGCACCGGCAGCAACAACTTCATCAGGGTTAACACCTTTTGAAGCTTCTTTTCCAAAAATCTCTTTTACTCTAGCTTGAACAGCTGGAATTCTAGTCGATCCACCAACAAGGATAACCTCATCGATTTCATTCTTCTCTAGTCCAGAATCATCTAAACAAGTTAAACATGGCTTAGCTAGATCTGTTATATATTGAGAAATAAGGTCTTCAAACTTTGCTCTAGAAAGAGAAATATTTAAGTGCTTAGGACCTGAAGCATCTGCAGTCACAAATGGTAAATTAACATCTGTATTTGTAACATTTGAAAGCTCATGCTTTGCTTTTTCAGCAGCTTCTTTT
>DDIK01000024.1:0-16258 GCA_002338505.1 Bacteriovorax sp. UBA1852 | reverse complement strand
CAGCAGCTTCTTTTAATCTTTGAAGGGCCATTTGATCTTTTCTTAAATCAATCCCATCTGACTTTTGAAATTCATCTGCAAGAAAGTTAATGATTGATTCATCAAAGTTCTCACCACCTAAGAATGTATCTCCATTTGTTGCCTTAACTTCGAAAACACCATCTGAAGTAATTTCTAAAATAGAAATATCAAATGTACCACCACCAAGGTCAAATACAGCGATGTTCTTATCTTGCTTTGAATCTAGTCCATAAGCTAATGCCGCAGCAGTTGGCTCGTTAATAATTCTTTTAACTTCAAGTCCTGCAATCTTTCCAGCATCTTTTGTTGCTTGTCTTTGAGAATCATTAAAGTATGCAGGAACTGTAATAACGGCTTCAGTAACTTCTTCACCAAGATAGTCTTCTGCTGCTTTTTTAAGCTTTTGAAGAACTTTTGCCGAAATTTCCTGTGGCGCCATCGCTTTCCCATCAACTTTTACCCAAGCATCTCCGTTATCGTTCGCAAAGATTTCAAATGGTGCTACTTCAGCAAACTTCTTAGCTTCTGGAGTTTCAAATTTACGCCCAATTAATCTCTTAATTCCATATAGAGTTTTACCTGGATTTGTAACAGCTTGTCTTTTTGCAACTTGCCCAACAAGAGTTTCCTCACTATTAGAAAGTCCTATTATTGAAGGTGTTGTGTTATGCCCTTCAGCGTTTGGAACAATTTTATATTTTCCATTTTCTAAAACAGCAACACATGAGTTTGTTGTTCCTAAATCAATACCAATAATTTTTCCCATAATTTTCTCCTTATTATAATTTTTCTAATTCTTTACTACTATTACTTTTGCTGCTCTTAACAGTCTTCCATTTAACACATAGCCTTGTTGATAAACTTGTAAAACTTCTTGATCTTCTTTTCCTTCAGCCGGCTGTTGCGCCATGGCCTCATGAAAGTTTGGGTCAAAAGTTTTTCCTTCTGCTTCAATTTTTTCCAGTCCATTTTGACCTAAGACATCAATAAATTGTTTTTTAACCATATCAACACCAGTGTAGATATTCTTAACTTTCTCGTCTTCGTCATTCTCAATAGCCTGCATAGTTCTTTCTAAATTATCAACAACTTCAACTAGGCCTTTTAAAACCTTCTCATTTCCATATTTGATTTGATTTTGCATATCTCTGTCATGTCGCTTTTTCATATTTTCCATTTCAGCAGCAACATAGTAGAACTTATCCTTAAATTCTTTTAACTCTTTTTCTAAATCGTTCTCATCTTTAAGAATACTCTCAACAACTTCTTCAGTTGTTTCGTTTTCCTCGTTAACATTCTCATTCGCTTCTTCTAGTTGTTCATCATTAACATGAGTTTCAGACATTACAATTTCCTTTTTAAACACTTATTTCTTTCATAAAGATGTGTTCAAAAGAAAAAATGTCAATGTTAAGAATAAAAAAAAGACAAAGAGTAAAAAAACAGCGCCATAAGTGCCTGATTTTGCGAAACTAACCTTATGTGTAATATTTCCACATGTTTTGTGCATCGTTTTATATGTCTTAAGTATTTTGCTATAAGTGGCGGTATTACAAATGAAATAATTCCTTAAACCTACTAAGACGAGATATCTACATGAAAAAACCAGGCCTTCTGTTATCGCTAATACCTGTCCTCATTTTAATTTTTCTTTTAATAGTTAATGTTATTATTTTTAAAGACGACGCCTCATATGGACCTAATCAGGTTGCTTTATTAGTTGCTGGATTTCTCTGTGGAATCATCGGCTACATTGCCTTAGGGACAAACTTTGCCACAATTGAAAAAGGAATAGTAAGCGCTATTAATAGCTCACTTTCAGCGATGACAATTCTTATCGTTGTTGGGGCATTAATTGGCTCATGGATACTTTCTGGAACAGTCCCTGCAATGATTTACTATGGCCTTCAGCTCATAAACCCTACTGTCTTTCTACCTGTGGCATGTATCATTTGCGCTATCGTCTCTTTAGCGACTGGCTCATCTTGGTCAACAACGGGAACAATTGGAATTGCCCTAATTGGTATTGGACAAACCCTTGGACTAAATCTTGGAATGGTAGCAGGTGCTATTATTTCTGGGGCCTATTTCGGCGATAAAATGTCTCCTCTCTCTGACACCACAAATCTTGCTCCAGCAATGGCCGGAACGGATCTCTTTACTCACATAAGACATATGGTGTTTACTTCTGGTCCCTCTTTAATTATATCACTCATCATATTTACAATAATCGGATTATCGTCGAGCACTGTGACGCTTGATTTAAATGAAATCAACAAAATCAGGGAAGTGCTCAGTTCAAACTTTAACCTTAACTTGGCAACACTCATCCCACCTCTCCTAGTATTGGTGATGATTAGAAAGAAAATCCCATCTCTTCCGGCCATAACAATTGGTATCTTTGCCGGACTTATCGTGGCCATCTTCACACAAGGACATGTCATTCAAGAAATGGGCTCAGGTGCATCCATAAAAAGTTACTATACTGTTGTAACGAAAGTACTCTATGAAGGCTTTACTATAGAGTCAGGCCACAAAGTCATCGATAAACTTTTAAACCGTGGTGGAATGGCTGGTATGTTATCTACTGTATGGCTTATTTTTTCTGCAATGATTTTTGGTGGATGCCTTGAAGCGACAGGAATGCTTAACACAATAGCAACATCAATCTTAAAGCTTGTTACAGGAAGCGCTTCTCTTATTGGTGCAACACTCGGAAGTTGTCTCGTCTTAAATGCAACGGCCTCTGATCAGTATCTTGCAATTGTTGTCCCCGGAAGAATGTTTAAGCAAGCCTATGAAGACTACGGTCTTGCACCACAAAACTTATCTCGAGCATTAGAAGACGCTGGAACTGTTACGTCTGTCTTAATTCCTTGGAATAGTGGTGGCGCTTACAATGCTTCTGTATTGGGTGTTCCAACTCTAACTTATGCACCTTATTGTTTTTTTAATATTCTAAGTCCTATCGTTTCATTATTTCTAGGTGTCATGAATTGGACCATCGTTAAGAAAATTGAAGATCAGAAAGTCGCAGAAGTTTAGAGAAAAATTGTAAAGATCATAGAGAATTCTTGATTGAGATAATAATTTGATAGAAGCCCAAGTGTTATCTGCTTATTATAAAAGTATTGAACACCAAGAAAAGTTGTCCATTGCACTTCTTGCGTAAGAAACTTCTCTGTCTCGTAACTATACTTTCTTCTAGTTGTTTCTTCTTTGCGCCTTCCGTAAGAGAGCATCCACCGATCAACAAAGAAACCTGCGGAGTAGATTTCAACTCGATTAATTTCATCAAGATCGTTCTCAAAAACAGTGTAATCAAAACTTAGAAAAGGAATATTAAGTCCTATTGAGTAAGTTTCCACATTAAATTCTACAGTTTCACTTTCACTAAATTGACTTGTCCCTTGATCTTTAAATGTCGCATAGCCTGCGTTTAATGCACCAAGGACAAAAGAAACTCCAGGGCCAAAATAAGTATTTTTAGTCGGCTCTATATACTTCACAAGTAAGCCAGCATTGAGTTTAAAGAGATTACCCTTTGAGCTAAACAAAGTCTTTCCTAGCGCCAAACTATATTTATCATAGTCAAAACGTTCTCCATTAATCTTCCGGGACTCATAGTCCTCAAAATACTCCTTTGAAGTATTCCCAAAAAATGTGTCATCTGTATTAGTTCCGGAAGCTCCTGCTCCGACTTTAGAAGTACCAAAAACTAGAGAAAAATCAAAACTATCAAATAATATCGTCTCAACTCCAAAGCCTTTTACGAGCGCAACTGAAGAAGGAGATGAGAAGTTTCGACCTATCGAGGGCTGGCTAGCACCGAGTGATTTATTTGCTGAATTTTTATTACCACAGAATTTATAATCTATGTATTTACATGGATCATAATCTGCATAGATACTAAGGGAAAATAAAAGGGCAAATGCTAATTTCTTATTCATAATGAGATATTAGATACTCCTCAATACTTATATCTAGAGCGCGTACCCAAAGATCATGTATCTCTTCATTCCACCTTTCATCTGATTCTTCGATAGTCTTTATTAATGATTCTTTCCAAAACTTATAATACTTTGGATGCACATTTAGATTTCTTTGATCATGTTTCTTCCCGAGCCTCTTTAATTGAATCAATGAGACCGTATTATCATCACTAAAGCTTCTTAAGAGATACTCTATTCCGATCATGAGCAAGCGACCTTGCTCATTCATATTAACACCAGAAAACATCACTTTAATCTGAGGCTCCATTTGAAACATCGTTTCATAGAACTTCTCTGAAAATTGCTTATTGGCCCTACAGCAACGATAAAAACAATCGAGTAATTTTTGGCACTCATCGTGCGTAATGCTTTTTTTAATCATTAAAACTTCTCTTTATACTGAATAAATAAATTATCCATAAGAGTATCCAATACCAAAAAACCCTTACTTGTTAAGCATATTCTACCATCTATTATCTCTGCCCAGTTATGTTCGACCCACTTTTTCCCTATCTGGTAAAACTCCTGGTCATTAAAATAATTTAGACTAAGACCATCTCTTATTCTCAAGTTCATATAGAGATCTTCAATCAGAAACTCTTTATCGTTTAGCTTCTCGATCTCTAACTTGACATCTTTTGTCTTCCATTTATAACGAAATCTACTATCTGCTAAATATCCCGTCGCAGAGGGACCTATTGCTGCAACAGAATCCATCTTCCAATACTTCTTATTATGAATGGATTCCTTATTAGGCTTTGAAAAATTTGAAACTTCGTAATGCTCAAAGCCTTTAGACTTTAAGAAATCAGCAACCTCAAGATATTCTCTTTCGATATACTCATCATCAGGTAATTCAGCGAAATGCTTATAATTATCCTTAACAGTAAGTATATAGAGGCTTATATGTGATGGTGAATATCTTAAAATCTCATCAAGCTCCTCTAAGACATTTCTCTTATATTGAGATGAATATGGTAGGCCTAAAATAAAGTCGACAGAATAATTCTCTTTTTCCCGAGAGAAATAATCAAGTGTATTAAATACTTCATCAATACTATGAGTTCTGTCGAGGATTTTTAAGAACGTAGAATTTAAGCTCTGTATTCCCACAGAGTATCTATTCACACCTAAATCTCTCCATGCTCTAAGCGACTCAGTTGTCCAATCTCCAGGGTTAACTTCGAGAGTGAATTCACAATTATCAGTCAAAGAAATACCTCGAGAGTTAAACTCATTTTCTAAAAGCTTTGCTCCGCGTGTGCCCCATAAAGAAGGGGTTCCGCCTCCTATATAAATCGTCTCAAGCTGATCAAATACATACCCTTGATCTTTGAGCAATTGATCATGCTCTTTAAACATCTTAATTAATAATTGATCATAGGAATTCTCTAGCTCTTGTGTTGGTAGGCCTTTATAAAAATCACAATAATTACAAAGGTTCTTACAAAAGGGATAATGTAAATAAAGTGATTTTATGGGAATATCTACCATTGCTTTAACCTTACAAAAATATCATTTATTCTGTTACTATATGTTGAATTACTATTTTCCACAAATTTAAAAGGCCTTAAGTATATGAACTATGAAGTTTGCAAACTAAAAAATAATCTTGAAGTAATTTTCGTTGACCTACCTGGTTCAGGAGCTGCGTCAACGCAAATCTGGTTCAAGGCTGGAAGCACGTTAGAGAAAAAAGAAGATCATGGAATTGCGCACTTTTTAGAGCACATGTTCTTTAAAGGAACTCAAACGAGACCAGGAGCAAAAATAGCTCATGAAGTTGAGTCCTTTGGTGGTGAAATCAATGCCTTCACTTCTTTTGACTATACTTGTTATTATATTAATAGCCCTTCTTCGTATTTGAAAAATAGTATTGATATCGTAATGGACATGGTTTCAAATCCAATGTTTAAAGAAGAAGATATTATCCCAGAAAGAGAAGTTGTTTTTGAAGAGTTTAGAAGAAGTATCGATAACCCAGGACAGTTCTCTTTTTCACAGATTCAAAAAAGCTCATTCTCAGGCGCCTATAAGCATGCAATTCTTGGAAACGAAAAGACAATCAAATCTTTTACTCGCGATCAACTTGTTAACTTTAGGGAGAGCCACTATAACAATGCAAATGCTTTTCTTGTCGTTGCTGGTGACATATCTAAAGAAAGACAAAAAATCACTAAGACAATTGAAAATTATAAACTACCAGAAGGTAAATCATCTAAGAGAAAACCATTCTCTCTTAAAAAGAAAGATACTATTGAGATTCACAATAAAGATGTCAAAATGTGCCAGCTCACTCTTTCAATTGAGGCACCAGGAATACAAAATATTGAATTAGCAGCCGAAGATCTAGCATATAATGTAATGGGACATGGAGAGAGTTCGATTCTCTACAGAACAATGGTACTAAAAGACGCTATTGCAAATAGCTGTAGTTGTTCGACAATGGTTTTCTCAGATGGAGGTATTCATTTCCTACGTGTAAAGTTCCCAAAAGAGAACACTGATAAAGTTTTTGATACTCTTGCGAGCACTTTAAACAAGCTTACGAAAGAAGGTGTTAAGAGTACTGACGTAAAAAAAATAAAGAATCAATATATTGCTTCAAAGGTTTTTGAAAAAGAATCAATAGAGTCATTTTCTTTTAGCGTCGGTCATAGCTACGCTCAAACTAATGACCTTGAAAGAGAGAATTTATTCTTAGAACTCGTAAGAAAAACAAGCGCTAAGAAAGTTTCTGAGGCCTATGAAAATATCTTCTCTCGCCCAATGCACTTCTCTCTTCAATTACCTCTAGGACTTAAAAAGAATGAGTTCGAAACAAAAATTTCGAAACTAAGAAACGCTTTAAAGCCTAAGAAGAAAGCTATTATCAAGAAAGCTGAAGAAAAAGTTGAATACTCAAAATTTGATCCTAATGTAAAAGCAATAGAGCTGAAACCAGGGCTAACACTATTATATAGACATAATCCAATGAATCCTACCTTTGTACTTCATACCTATATTCAGGGTGGAATCGCTGGTGAGACACAGAAGAACAATGGTATTTACAATCTACTTGCAACGCAACTTACAAAAGGCTTCAAAGGAATGAATGATGAAGCAATCAGTGATTTCATGGAAAATCATTCTGCGACCTTTGGTAGCTTCTCAGGTAAAAATGCATACGGAATGACTCTTCATGGGTTAAGTGATTTTTATGAAAAATTAAGTACTATATTCATGAAAAATCTTCTGGCCCCGTCATGTACCGCGAAGAATATAAATCTCGAAAAGAAACTACTTAAACGACATATTGAATCAAACTATCAAGACCCAACAAGAAGATGCTTTAGTAGAATAAACGAAGAATTGTTCAAGGGACACCCGTATGGGATGTCATCTCTTGGAACCCTAGAGACGTTAAAGACACTTAAAGCGTCTGACGTAAAATCATTACATGAGAAAAATCTCAAGAGTAAAGAAGTCGTTATTACTTACTGTGGTGACCTAGAGCTAGAGGATGTCCTCTCTACACTTCAACCTTTTATTGCAGAAATTCCTTCAAAGAAGCCGAAAAAATTAAAGCATAAAAAAGTAAAACCTATTAAAAGTAAGAAAAGTCACATTGATTTTGATCGTGAGCAAACTCAGATTTTTATTGGTACACAAACAACATCAAATGAAAAAGAAGTTGTCGCGCTTAAAATGTTAACCTCATTCTTATCTGGTCAATCCTCTGAATTATTTGTGGATGTGAGAGATAGAAAAGGTCTATGCTATGTTGCGCAGCCAATATTCCTAAATGCACTTGAAGCTGGCTTCTGGGGTATTTATATGGCAAGTGGCCATGATAAAGTAAATGATGCTGTTGCTGCTATAAACGATATTATTGATCGCATCAGAGACAAGGGAATTACAAAAACAGACTTTAAAAGAATCAAGAAAATGATTGAAGGTCAAAATGAACTTAGTCTCCAAATAAATGATGACTTTGCAAATATCTATTCTGCTCCCTACCTTCAGGGGCTAGGGCTCAATTACTTTCATAATACCAACGAAACAATAAAGAATCTCAAGTATGAAGACTTTAAAAAGACACTTACAAAAGCTCTTTCCAAGCCTTGGATAACAACTACTGTTGGAAAGCCTTTATGATACTTTCTTAGATGTTAAGACGTAGGTAATATCCTGAGCATTCTTATGAGTAGAATCACTCACCACTTTCATTAATTGAGCAAGTGTTTCAAATTGAGTCGATACTGATTTATAAAAAGAGTCAATATCATAGAAACTTGGAATCATACCATCCAACATCTCATAAGCTGTTTGCCCAACATCTTTATAATAATTGATATCAACTATTTTCCTATTTAATGAATCAGAAAAAAATCCACATACAAATAGTGATGTCTCAGCAACGTCTTTAATCATCTCTCTCTTTTTATTTCTTGGTAAGTGAGATGCCTCAAGAAGCTTTACTCCTAAAACTTTATTACGAATTTTACCGCCATCCTTTTCAAAGAAATGCTCTGATTGTGAAAACTTGTCCATGACTAAACTTGAATAGAAAATTTTCTCTTTTGATACTGGAGATTCAAACTTTTGATTAACCTTTAAAAGCTCATCAAAGAAAAATGTCTGTAAACTAGCTTCCAATATGACGCTGTCTTGTTCTTTTTTGTCCAATTAAGCCTCCTACTGTTCTACTCCATTATACCGCATCGCGCGTTTCAACTCAAAAGGGTAACAAATACCGCAATTTAGGCTATACTATGCCTAAGGAGTTCTAAGTGTCAGAAAATACGATTATTAAAGAATTAAACACATTCAAAGTATCTGAAATTATTGAGACCATAGAATCAAAGAAACTCATCATCTTTGATATGGATGGAACAATTTTTAATAGTGAAAAGTTGCATTTCATAGCAACGAATAAGCTTCTAAATGGATTTGAATTTAAAGAAGATGACATTTATGGAATTGCTGACATTGATATCTACAATCTAGCAAAGAGTTACTTCAGTGGCACATTTGACGAATTCTTAAATCAGAAAAATATCTATATGGTCGAAATGCTCAAAGACTTTGATAAAGAGTATCTCATGTTCAAAGACTATAATCTTCTATTTGAAGAACTAAAGATGCAAGATAGGTCGCTAGCTCTTGTTACGGCCAGTGAATATGAAGTTGCCCATGCAATGCTAAACTATTGTGAAATTCACCATCATTTTTCTCAGATTATTACCACGAGAGAAGTTACACAAACAAAACCTCACCCAGAGCCTTATCTACTGGCCTTATCAAATGCTAACATAGACAGTAAAAATGCAGTCGTTTTTGAAGACTCTCAAACGGGAATTGCCTCCGCAAACGCTGCAAGGATTGATACTGTTAAAGTTAATTGGTATGAGAATAAGTAAAAATATATAGGAGTTTATATGTCACACGAAAAGTGGCTCAAATTAGCTGATAAAGAAACAAAGGGCAAAGGTCCAAAGATTACAAAAACACCAGAGGGTGTCGAGATTAAAGCCTTATATACACGAGATGACCTCAAGGATATACCAAACTTAGAAACCTATCCTGGAATTGCTCCTTTCACAAGGGGCCCAAGAGCAACCATGTACACAGGTAGAGCATGGACAATTAGGCAATATGCCGGCTTTTCAACAGCACAAGAATCAAACGCATTTTATAAAAAAGCTCTGGCAGCTGGTGCTCAAGGAGTCTCTGTGGCTTTTGATTTAGCAACACACAGAGGATATGACTCTGATCATCCGAGAGTAAAGGGTGACGTCGGCAAAGCAGGTGTAGCTGTAGATAGTGTCGAAGATATGAAAGTACTTTTTGATAGTATACCACTTGATAAAGTCTCTGTTTCTATGACAATGAATGGTGCTGTTCTACCTGTTCTCGCTGGCTACATCGTTGCCGCAGAGGAACAAGGCGTCTCTCAAGATAAATTATCTGGTACTATACAAAATGATATTCTCAAAGAATTTATGGTACGTAATACCTACATTTTCCCCCCTGCTCCTTCAATGAAAGCCATTGCAGATATTTTTGAATACACGTCCAAGAATATGCCAAAATTTAATTCAATCTCAATCTCTGGCTATCACATGCAAGAAGCCGGTGCAGATGCCGCACTAGAGCTGGCTTACACTCTTGCAGATGGAAAAGAATACATAGAAACAGCAACAAAAGCTGGAATGAAAATAGATGAATTTGCTCCAAGGCTTTCATTCTTCTTTGGAATAGGAATGAACTTTTACATGGAGATTGCGAAGCTTAGGGCAGCAAGACTTCTCTGGTGTGAAATTGTTGAAAAATACAATCCTACATCTGAGAAATCAAAAATGCTCAGAACTCACTGCCAAACTTCCGGCTGGTCTCTTACCGAGCAAGATCCTTATAACAATATTATTCGTACAACTGTTGAAGCAATGGCCGCAGTATTTGGCGGAACTCAGTCCCTACACACAAACTCATTTGATGAAGCGATCGCCCTACCGACAGAATTCTCAGCACGAATTGCTAGAAACACTCAGATCATACTTCAAGAGGAAACAGGAATCACAAATACCGTCGATCCTTGGGGTGGCTCATACATGATGGAGTCACTGACTAATGATATCGCCAAAAGAGCACGCGAAATCATGAAAGAGATCGATGAAGCCGGAGGAATGGCAAAAGCTATCGAAACTGGACTTCCAAAACTTAAAATCGAAGAAGCAGCAGCAGCTAAGCAAGCAAGAATTGATCGCGGTGAAGATGTTATCGTCGGAGTTAATAAATATAAACCACAACACGATGACCAAGTAGAAGTTCTTCAAATTGACAACGTTGCAGTTCTTAATTCACAACTCAAAAACCTTGAAAAAATTCGAGGTTCAAGAGATGAAGACCAAGTTTTTAAGATTATGGAAAAGCTAACTACTTATGCTAAGACGGGTGAAGGCAATGGACTAGCTCTTGCGGTAGAAGCAATGAGAGCGAGATGCACAGTCGGTGAAATTACATATGCCCTAGAAAAAGAATGGGGTAGATATAATGCAAATTCAAAAACTGTTTCAGGGGTTTATGGAAGTGCATATGAAAAAGATGAAAACTGGAATGGTATAATGAAAGAGATCGAAGACTTTGTTTCTAAATATGGAAGACGTCCCAGAATGCTCGTCGCAAAGATGGGACAAGATGGACACGATAGAGGAGCAAAAGTTATTGCTACTGCTTTTGCTGATGTTGGCTTTGACATCGACCTTGCTCCACTTTTTTCTACTCCAGAAGAAGTTGCAAAGCAGGCTCTTGAAAATGACGTCCACGTGGTAGGAGTATCTTCTCAAGCGGCTGGTCACAAAACTCTTATCCCAGATCTTATTAGTGAATTAAAGAAAATTGATGCCGATGACATTATTGTTGTCTGTGGAGGAGTGATTCCAAAACAAGACTATGACTTCCTATATAAAGCAGGAGTAAAAGGTATCTTTGGCCCAGGAACACCAATTCCGGATGCGGCAAAAAAAGTTCTCGTGGCAGTAGAACAAGCACAGAAAGAGTAAACAAGAGGTTAATATGTTTGACACAGACAAACTCCTGAGCGGAAACATTAGAGCTCTATCTAAGGCGATTACTCTTACAGAAAGTTCGAAAAGTGAACACCAGAAACAAGCTGAAGATCTAATTGAGTCGATACTTCCTCACACTGGTAACTCAAAAAGAATTGGCATATCTGGCACGCCAGGGGTAGGCAAATCATCATTTATTGAGAAACTCGGAATTCAACTTATTAACAAAGGACATAAGGTTGCTGTCCTAGCGATCGACCCAAGCTCACCAATTAGCGGAGGAAGTATTCTCGGCGATAAAACTCGAATGGAGAAACTTTCACAAAACCCAAATGCTTACATAAGGCCGACCCCGGCTTCAGGTAATCTTGGTGGAGTAGCTCAAAAATCAAGAGAGGCCATGCTTTTATGTGAGGCTGCAGGATTCGATATTATCCTAATAGAGACTGTTGGCGTTGGACAGTCAGAAGTAGAAGTTTCAAATCTTGTTGATATATTTACTGTTATGCTACTCCCTGGAGGTGGAGATGAGCTTCAAGGAATTAAAAAAGGAATCATTGAAATCGCCGATTGTATCCTGATAAACAAAGCTGATAACGAAAATATACAAAGAGCTGAAACAACTATGAGAGAATATCAAAGCGCACTTCACATTGTATCAAAGAAAGACGCTCCAATAAATATTCAAACGACCTCTTCAGAAACAATGAGAGGCCTAGATGACTATATAAAATATATAAACGACAAGTTCACAAAAGATCCACAAGCTATACAACAAAAAAGAATATCACAGAGTAAAAAATGGCTAAATAGTTTATTTTTTGAGCTTATCAACAGAAAAATATCAGAAAATAAAGACCTAGACCTCTTAAGGAACAAAAAAGTTCAAGAGATAGTAGAAAATAAGACAACACCTATCAAGTCAGCAAAAGTTCTCATTCAAGAACTTTTTAGCGGCAAGTAAGCCCTTCTCTTGTAATCCAACCTCTTTTTAAGTATCTAAGTTTTTTTGAACTCTTACTAAATGTAAAAGCTTTTACGGGACCGCCAGATAGAGATCGAAAAAGATTGTCTCCATCAAAACTTGACGCATCAAAAGAATACAAAACACCATCAATCAAGAGCTCACCGCTATTACCATTAATAATGACTTTCTCACCGTTTCCTGATGCACAATTCACATTGTGAGCGACGACAGAACTTGTACATAAAAACATTACCAAAAGAAGTATTTTTTTCATTTCACTCTCCATTAAAGATGAAAATAGAATGTATTCTCATTATTCCAAGTTACGGTTTCACCAACGATTAGCTCTGCCAAAGCATCACTAATAAAGTCTTTGCCATACTTAAAACCTAATATAATAGGTACTTCAGCCTCAGTTACCTTAAACTCTAAGATACCATCTTCAGGGCGATGTACAAACTCACCGTTTATTGTAACATCTCTCTTTATTGTTGCACCTAAAACTTTTTTGTAAGCGACAAGTTCTATAGCAACTTGCCCATCACTAATCGAAATCTTTAAGTCAGAAGCCTGTAACTCTTGATCCTTTGTTGTAAATTTTCTTCGATAGTTACCTCGCCCACGCATAACTCTAGTCTTATCGAACTTCTCCAAAGGATCAAGCTCTCCAGTTAAGACCTTATCATATGAGTCGAAAAGTAGACGGTCTTTTTTATCAAATATCTTTCCAATATTAACTTTTCCTGACCTTACACATTCT
This sequence comes from Bacteriovorax sp. UBA1852, assembly GCA_002338505.1. Taxonomy (GTDB): domain Bacteria; phylum Bdellovibrionota; class Bacteriovoracia; order Bacteriovoracales; family Bacteriovoracaceae; genus Halobacteriovorax_A. The sequence continues at coordinate 2,968 of DDIK01000024.1, read as the reverse complement.
CCAATTAAAGAATGGAGATCATAAACGGTAGCAACATCACTTTTGACACAATCTAGTTTGAGATCATAAATTGTCACATTTTTTTCTTCATCAACGAATTGAACTGCCTCTGAGTCAAATGATACATTTCCACTTTCAATCTTAAGGTGCCTAGGCTTAATAAAGAACCTAGTTTTATCCTCATCATTAATTATCACAATTCTATCTGTATTAACTTCAGCTGTATTCTCACAGTCTTTCAAAACTTTATCTGGATTAAAAGTGAAGTCATTAGAGTCTTTAAGACAGTTAATTGAAAGGTCTTGAGTTTTAACAACAAAACCCATGAGATTAATTAATGACTCTGTCGCTAAAATCTCAAGATTTTTAGCATTAGTTAAGTTTAACGCCTGGATCTTAGCCTTTAGATCCATCTTATCACCATCATCATACAAAAGAGTCATAGCGAATGGAATATGCTGGTGATTCTCACTTGGATATAGAGACAACTGGTTCATGCAACCATTCTCAATTCCAACAGCTGTTGCCATATCAAAATCGGGGTCATTCATCGTACAGTAGGTTAAGTAGTTATTCACCTTAAGCGACAAATCATCATATCCTAAGTGAAACATTTCTCCCTCAGCAGAGAAGAATCTAGGATTAATGATAGCTAGTGTTTCATATATATTTAGGTCTTGAATTGCAAAGAAATCACTCTTTTCTTTAAGCCTAAAGTCAAAATTCATAAAGTCTGACTTGAATGTAATTGAATCGTTATCTGAATAAACTCTAGAGTCAAAGATTTTGTCTTTATTTTGGAAATTAAAAGTTAAATCTGCTCTAGAAAGTCGCGCCTCTCGAGCCTCAACACGACCCTTTTGGCCATTCTTAAGCTTATTATACTCAAACAGCTTAAGGTCGACCTCCATGAAGTTACTAGACTTCTCTTGTGCCCACAAAGCCGTTGAAAATAAAAGAATTGCTGTTAAAAACTTCATATCACCTCTACTATCTCTCTATAATAGTAGATTTAATTTATGATATGCATATTGATGTAATATGTACTAAGTGTCTAAAGTTTATACACTTAAAAGACCTTCCCGGCACCTTCACGAATAACATTCGGATAATTATCACTATAATCAATAATCGTACTCGGCCCGACTATCTCATATTCACCAGGGTCAATAATGAGTGAAATATCATTAGAGTACTTATCTTCGATCATATAGCTAAATACTTGCTCTTCTTCAGAAAGGCCCATTTCTGCCTTATCAAAATTCGTAGAGATTAAGCTATCTCCATATCTCTGCAAAAGTCTTTGAACGAGTAAAGATGGTACAAATCTCACTCCAACGTTATGATCAGTTTTATTGGCTTGAACAGCCCTTATGATTTTCTTTGTTGCCTCAAATATGAAAGTATAATGGCCCGGAGTAATTTTCTTCAATGTCTTAAATACTATATCATTTATAACAGCAACTTCACTTGCCTTAGAAAAACTCTCACAAAGCAAAGACAAGTGCTTTAACTTATCAATATTTTTAAAGCGATAAATATTTGCAATACCTTTCTTATTAAAAGGATCCGCAACAACAACCCAACTGGTATCACTTGGGATTGCAACAAGACCACCAGCAGCTAAAGCATCACATGCTCTATCCAAAACTCTATCATCTGGATTCTCTGGGATTACGTACTCAATCATTACTTAAGAAACTTTAAGAATTCACTATCTGTAGAGGTTATAACTTTAGTATCACCTTTTTTAATAACTTTCTTATAGACATCCATAGATTTTACGAACTCATAGAAGTCTGGTGCTTTATTATAAGCATCAGCAAAAATCTTTGCCGCTTTGGCCTCGGCCTTACCTTTAATTTCTTGCGCTCTTCTATATCCCTCGGACCGAATAGTTCTTAAGTCCTTAGCAAGACGACCTTCAATCTTAGCCCTTTCTCCTGAACCGATAGAACGGATTTTCTCAGCAATTCTCTGCCTTTCAGAAATCATTCTCTCATAAACCTTTCTTTCAACTGACTTCTCATAAGAAATTCGTCTCAACTGAACATCAATTAATTGAATACCAAACTCGCCTAGTTCCTTATCAGCCTTTTCAACAATAAGCTGACTTAGCTTCTCACGCCCAACAAAAATCTCTTCAATTTCGCCAGTTATCTCTTCTTCAATAACTTCTTCAGTAAGAGTCTTATCTTTAGCTCGTTCTTCTTTTTCCTTATTCTGCTCGATAATACTATTAGAATCTCTAACCGCCTCAACTAAATTGTGGTTAGAAATCACATTTCTCGTAGCAGAATCCAAAACCGTATCCAGCCTTGCCTTAGCACCGCTTTTATTTCTTACCGTTTCGATAAACTTAAGAGCATTAACAACTCTAAACCTAGCTGTTGTATCAACCTTAATGAACTTCTTATCTTTTGTTGGAATTTGGTTAGGATAACCATCCCAATTTAAAATTCTCTTATCAACGTATCTTACATCTTGAAGAAAAGGCTTCGAGAAGAAGTGAAGTCCTGCATCGACAACAGGCTTCCCTACAGGCTTTCCAAATTCTGTAACAATAGCTTGTCTCCCTTCAGGAAGAATATAAACAAACTTCTTAAGTGTTATCACCATAAAAACTAGAACAGCAATTACAATTCCTAATGACTTTTTCATAGTTTTAAATCCTTTCCGCTATAAACTGGTAATACACCTTTTACACGAGAGTCAATAATAACAGTATTATTCAACTCTCCAAAAATCTCTTGCATTGTATCCAGATAAATTCTTTTCTTAGTTACTTTTGGTGATCTCTTATACTCTACTAAAATCTCTTTGAATAAACTCACATCACCATATGCTCTATTTACGACCGCCTCGGCATAACCTTCGGCTTCAGAGACTAGCTTTTCAGCTTTACCTCTCGCTTCAGGGATAACCTTATTGTACGCCCCTTCAGCTTCGTTAATCGCTTTTTCTTGCT
>DDIK01000150.1:3199-4518 GCA_002338505.1 Bacteriovorax sp. UBA1852 | reverse complement strand
TCGCTGGTGAGTAGCCTAACTCTCTTAAGCTTGATGGTGGTAAGCGCTCTCCAAAAAGATCAATATCGGTTGCAAAACGAAACGCCCCTCCCGGCCTTTTAAACTTTAAAAGCTGAGCCTTCATTTCATAGAGTGCATTGTATTCAGTTTCTCTGGTAGGCTCTACAAATTCACCAAATAGATTAATAACTTTTGGCTCATCTTGAATAATTCTCTTAACCAACTTCTGGTAATTTGTATAAGTGTATGGAAAAGTTTCACCAAGAAACTCATCACTCTCTTCATCAATTGTCACAATCACAATTTCGTCACTAAAACGAGAGCCTATGTCGTACTTTATTCTAAAGTCGTAAAAGATTGCCTCAATGGAGTGAAACTTATACTGCAGTAAAACAAATACAAATATAATCGTAAAAAAGAGAGGATAGTAATTTACAAGATCAAATTTTTTAAATTTTTTGAAGATCTCTACCATTTAAGTATCTCATTTCTTGAAAAGCGTGACGCGTTTCCTTGCGGCAAATTACTATTACTAAGCGACAAACTTATGAAAGGTACAAAACTTGAATATAAGTCCAAGACTTTTTCACCTTCCCCTGCAGTTAATTTGAAAGAAATTTGCTGTAGCATTTCTTTATTTTTTCCGTTGAACCTATAAGCTGATCGACATATTTTAGTCGTATATAGGTAAAATAAAACAAATGGAGAAAGCAGATAAGATAATAAAATTTCAGATAGAAACAGACTCAAAGTTTTTTTAAGAGGGTAATAAGTGATGAGATAAAATCGTTTAAGAACTTGCTCCAATTTACTAACGAGAGAGCTAGAATATTCAAGTTCGTACTCCACGAGAACTCTGAATTCTCTAGGAGTTAAGTCTTTAAATAGTAAATCATTAACAATGAGTACTCTAGAGTCAAAGAAGCCTAAACAAATCATATCGGGGCATATTTTACTGCTAAAGAGCTGAATTTTCTTATTTTTATGGGTGTATGAGAAATTATCTAATATTAATTGAAATTCCGAGTCTAACTTAAACTTATTGCTTTTTAACAAGTAGTGCACGAGCAGATCAGTGACGGCAAAAAATAGTGTCGATAGGGCCAAAAGGTAGAGGTATAGGGATAAAAAGTCATCAAGGCCAAGTAAAGTTGACACTAATATAGAGTAGCTATACACAGCTAACAAGACATAAATTGCAACAGCAAATATTAAGGAAAACACTTTAAACAATATTTATTCCATTGTTATTATTACATTTCACTCACTAATTATAGACAAAAATCTCTACTATAGCTATAAAGCCATACGGAATAAAA
>DDIK01000150.1:0-3161 GCA_002338505.1 Bacteriovorax sp. UBA1852 | reverse complement strand
ATTATATGAAGAAATCAATTGGCGATAAAGTCCGAGATGAAAAAAAGTTTTCAAGTGTTAATGAGTTGATCAGTCAGATCCATGAAGACATTAGCTTAATGAAGCTCTCTATCATTTTTGTCCTTGACATTCTTGGAAAATACATTGAAAGCTTGCTTTTTTCCGGTGCAGGAGCTATAAAGCCATACGGAATAAAAAGCGGAAATACTTACACTCCATGGCGCAGTGCTCCTACGATCACAAAGCTTAATGTGGTAAGTAAATCAAGTTTATATGAATAGAACATCATCGAGAGGAAATAAGTAATGACTGATAAGAAAATCCTTTTTGGTACCGCAGGAGTTCCTAACTCTACGCAGAAGAAAAACAACCCTATTGAGGGTGTAAAAAGAATTCATGAGCTTGGTTTAGATTGTATGCAGCTTGAGTTTGCTCATGGCGTAAGAATGAAAGAAGAAGTCTCATCTGGCTTAAGAAAAATTTCTTACGAACTAGGTGTGCCTTTAACTTCGCATGGACCATACTACATAAATCTTAACGCTAGAGAGCAAGATAAAATTGACTCATCCGTTGAGAGAATTATTCAAACAGCAAAAATCTCAGACTTATGCGGAGCAGAGTCTATGACTTTTCACGCTGCTTTCTATATGAAAGACTCCCCACTTGATGTTTTTGATCTTGTTGAAAAAAGTATCAATGTCATTGAGGAAAGACTTTCTCGCTTAGATATCGAAATAGAGCTCAGACCAGAGCTTACAGGTAAGACAAGTCAATTCGGCTCACTTGAAGAGCTTATTTCTTTAACGAAGAATATTGACTCTTGTAGGCCATGCATGGATTTCTCACACCTCTACGCACGTACAGGCAACTTTAATACAGAACAAGAGTTTGATGATGTTCTTGGTGTTCTCAAGCAGGAGCTTGGTGCACACTCATTAAACAATATGCATATTCATATTTCAGGTATCAGCACAAATTCTAAAGGTGACTTAAAACACTTAAATCTAGAAAAGTCTAAGTTTGACTGGAAAGCTCTTTTAAGATCATTAAAAAGAAGCGGTTGTGAAGGTTACATGATTTGTAATAGTCCAAACCTTGAAGAAGATGCATTAATGCTAAAAGAATACTACCATACACTATAAAACATAAAGGCAGCCTAGGCTGCCTTTTTTATTTTTCTCGTCTTGATTAAATAAATTCCTTCATCTGTTTTCGAAATACTAAATGTAGAATCATCTTTAAAAAACTTATTTAAAACTTTTTCTAGTATTTCATCTCTTGAAATATTAATAATGTAAGAACCAACACTATCTCGAAAAACTCCCCAGTTCTCTGGAAAGTCTATTCTCTCCCCATTATATTTTAAGCTTAAAAAGCCATCTATTTCGTTAGACAACTTAAAATGCTCAATATTAGTGGTGTAATTATCTATGAACTTTTCCTTCTTAGATTCATCTTCAAAGGTTTCGTCGGACATCTTTTTTATAAGTGTTGATTGATTCATACAGATCTTATCGATCTATCTTAAGAAAAGTTTACTCTTCGTAGTCAAAGTTTGTTTTTACGTCTGTTATGCTAAAAATTTTCCACATCCCTTCAAACTTCTTCATTTCTGCTATTTTTCTAATGTTTACTGACACATTTCCTGTTTTACTATTTTCATCTTTCGTATCATATGGAGCACTATACCCGAGAGAATAAGTCAAAAAACATTTCTCCTCAATACACCTTTTTGCATTTATTTTAAACTTTCCCATTTTAAAGTTTTTCGATGCATTGATTTTCTCAAGATATTTTCCATCTTCGGCTAAAACCTCATTCAATATCTCGCCTGCTAGATATTCTTGAAAGTCATCTACCTCAAATTCCTGAGAAAATCTCTTTGAAACGAACTCTTTCAACACACCCTCTGGGGTTGTCTTCTTCGTACAGGAAAATAACATTAATATGAATATTATAGAAAATGACATCTTTTTCATAAGCTCTTCTTTATTGTGCAAAACCACGATTAAACTGTACCTTGTAAAATTCGCTCCAGTCCAATTCGTGCTCTTTATTATCTTTAATAATTCTTATACCTATTCCATTATCATGCCTAGTGACAACTTTTCCAATACATGTAAAAACATGCCTCTTATACTTCAGTACAACTTTGACCTCGCCGTTAATCAAAGTCTCCTCAGAATAAACAATCAATGAGGCCTCATCAAAATTAACAAGTTTACCTTTTAATGTTTTCCCCTTTGAAATATCATACAACTCGACTTCAACATCATAGTACTCGTCAACAAATAGAGACCCAAGCTCAAAGCTTGGATTATAAATCGACTTCTTAAGTTCTTCTAAATAGATAGAAATGAAATTATAAGAAACGATAAGATAGATAACATTTAATATGAGAAGTATTTTATCAAAACCTATAATAAATATAGTAAATGTCTTATAGAAGATAAAAACAGTGAAAATCATAAGAAGTGTATTAGAGTATTTCTTAACATTATAAATTGAATATATTAACAATAAGCTGAAGCCTAGAAGGTAGGGCATACCAAGCAATAGTCCTTTGAATCTGTTGAGATTCAAAGCTGAAATATCGGCATCTAAAGCGTATACAATATGCAAGTGAATAAGTGATAAAATCACGAAGAATATGATTTTATAAATAATGCTACTTCTCTGTAATATTCTCAACTATTTCTCATTTTAGTAATGTTTTCCTTAATTAATAAATCTTACCGATAATGTTATAATATTACCAGCATGTGACATCTCTGCATTGCAATGAAAGAGGTTTAAATGAATTACTATTTAGAGATTACTTCTCGCTGTGTCAGCTGTGACAACTGCCGCTTAATATGTCCCGAGAATTCCGTTTTTAAAAACAATGAAGATTTCTTTATAGACACTTGGAGCTGTACATTATGCCATGCATGTGTTGAAGTTTGCCCTGTCGACTCTATAAAAGAAGTCTCTAAGGAAAACTAACCTCTCCTTGATATTCAATTTTTTCTTCATCAAAGAGCTGAACTCTGAATCCGCCATTCAACATTTCAATACACTGAGAAGGCTCAGGAATCACCACATTATTTCTACCCAAAAACCTCGACATTGAATTATTTTGAAAACAACCCCTTAAACTTTCAATATATCTTTGTGTTGTA
>DDIK01000160.1 GCA_002338505.1 Bacteriovorax sp. UBA1852 | reverse complement strand
CTAAATTTCATCAAAGAATTTGAAAAAAGTATTAAAATAAAAGAGTCCCCTGAAAAATTTAGAACCTATCTCATTTCTAAACTAGGGGCATGGTCACTTGATAATCCAGGCGACAAAATTTCATACATGTCTGTATTCCCAGATGTTGTAGAAAAGCTGCAAGAGTCATTTCGTAATGATCAGAGAAAGATCATTCGAAAACTTAGTGAAAATCTGGTAGTTCTTCAAAATAACTCTGAGAAAAATGATCTCAGTAATCTCAATGAAGACATTCGTGAACTCTATGAGACAACTCTTAATAATCTCAAAGAAAAATACGGTTACTCGAAGAATGCTTCTTTAAAGCTGCTTAATTTCCTTGCAAAAGAGAAAAAGTATTAATAATTTCTCTTATGGCGATTTTAGAGAGAACTTTTACAAAAACTAAGTACCAAGCAAAGTATTACGTTGAAGAGACAGAGGCCGGAAAGAGGCTTGATCAATTCTTACAGAAATACCTTGAGTCTTGGTCTAGGCAAGATGTAAAAAAGAAGATTAAGGAAGGAGATGTTCAAATCCTTGGACGCCCCGGAATTCATCGACCTAGCACGACTCTCAAATACCGTGAAAAAGTCATTCTCTCAGTTCATAAGACAACACAAGAAGATGAATACTGGAATGGAGAGCTTATTAAGCTTGAAGAGCCTGAGATAATATTTGAAGATGAAGATCTCATTGTTATTTCAAAGCCTCCTTATATGAGTACTCATCCAACTGGAAAACATCTCTTTTATTGTGCTACTGTTCACTTTGAAGATATTCACAAAAAAACGATTCACTCTATTCATCGATTAGACAGGGAAACTTCTGGGGTCATGTTACTGGCAAAGAACTCAAAGACTTCAAATCTTATGTCAGAAGAGTTCATTAACGACCGAGTTAAAAAGTGCTATTTCTTTATGGCAAAGAAGAATGAAGACTTCAAAGGACAAAGTCATTTTGAAGCAAATGAAAGACTCGGAGCAAAGGAAGCAGGCCTTAAGCGAGTTTATATCAATAACTTCCCAAGTGAATCTCATGAAGGAAAGCATGCTCATACTAAATTTCAAGTGCTCTATGAAGAAAATGAATACGTACTAGGGATTGCTTTTCCGCAAACAGGGAGACAGCACCAAATTCGTGTTCACGCCATGGTTCATGGACTTCCTCTTATTGGGGATAAGCTCTATCTTGGAAACTTTAAAATGTTTCAACGCTTTAAAGATGGTTTGGCCTCTAGTGAAGATCATGAACAAATGCAACTAGCAAGGCACGCACTTCATGCGATTGCTCTCAGTGCAAATTATAAGAATGAGGTTGTTAGTTTTAAGTCTGATATACCTAAAGACTTTAAAAAATGGATTACCACAAATTTAAGTATTGAGCTTAAAGAGCTTGAATTACTTGTTGAAGATGCTCTCTTATCTATCTGAAATTCTATATCACTGTTAATTTATGATACAGTCATTTGTAATGTTTCCACTAGTTACCATCTTGGTCATTTTCTCAGGCATAATATGAATATGTATCACTTAAAAGATTATTTAAATGAATGGAGAATTATTATGCAGAAATTATTAGTTAGTTTAATATTATTAGCTTCGCTTTCAACTAGCGCTTCAACGTTGGAAGATTTTAACACTGATCTTGAACAGAAGGTTCTTCAAAATAGAGTTGATTTTTCTGTGTACTTGAATGACTTAGCCTTAGAGGATTTATCTTTGGAAGAGTTTAGAGCTCAACTAGAAGAAAAAATGCTTGAAAATAGAAGAGAATTTGAACTAGCGCAAGACCTTTCTCCCGAGCAAAGTGATAATGAAAGATTAGAAGATTTTAAGATTAAATTAAGAGCTAAATTACTTCAAAGTCGTGAACATTTAGAAACTATTGAAATTCTTTCAGAATCACATGACTCAGAGCTTGAATCCTTTAGAGAAATGTTAAGAGAGAAAATGTTAGAAAACAGGCGAGAGTATAAAGACTAATCTTTATAAATGCTCTAACAAAAGCTTCTAAAAGGACTAAAACTGTGCGCAAACCACTTGTTTTAATACTCATTCTAAACCTCGGAATAATACTTCCAGCATCAGCACACTCTAATGCTGACGACTTTATCACGAATATCAAGAGCTCAATCACAAGTGGAATCAAGTACTTAAGCGACACCCAAGTCAAAGAAACACAAAACATAGAAAAATTTAAAGGCGAATGGGCCTGCTATGAGGAAGTTGATAAATCAACACCAAGAATTGGTAAAGCAGGATATAGCGCATATGACTCAAACCTATTCACGACAGCAACAATTCATAACTCTTTAGCAGAAATCTATTTGATAAATCCAAAACTTAAAGAGATTCCAAGGATGCTTGCTCTAGCAATGGAGAATATAAATCTCTATAAAAATGAAGACAAAGATATTCCGCAATATAACTTTTGGCAAAAATTACCAATCCCTACAAATCTTCTAGGCCGCGGAGAGACCGTCGAGGACTATCCCTATCTTAGAAGAGGTAATCATTTCTTTTTACAGGGGAAGTTCGTATGGCATGCATCTAATGTTCAAGATGATGCAGATGATACATCACTTGCTTTTGCGGCTTATAAACTAAACCAAGAAATTCTAGGAAAAAATTCATTCAATTCTCCGCAGTGGATGGATGAAAACATATCATATGTTTTTGATAACTGGAGAGACAAAAATCGAACAAATAGAAATATCTATAATGTTCTCTTTGGTGGTATGAGAGAGACTGGAGCATTTCTCACTTGGCTAGGCCCAGAAGGCTCGTTCCCTGGACATCATCTTCTGCCATTTAGAGAACAGTACATTCCATTTGGAGCAAATGATGTAGATTGCGTTGTGAATACAAATGTACTTGGAACTTTAGCTCTCTTTGAAGAGCAGCAAGTATCTGAGGGTTACGAGAAATCTTGTAAATTTGTGAACAATAAAATTATAAAAAAACAGCATAGAAAATGTGGAGTCTACTACCCTAATGCCTATAACTTCTACTATACAGCGATGAGAGCTGTTCATAGTGGAGCTGAATGTCTCGAAGAAAGTGTCCCAACAATAAGCACTGAGATCCTCAAGCACCAAGCAGCAAATGGATCATGGGATACAGATGGTAAAGATAAAATCCAGTCGACAGCTTATGCACTAGGCTCACTCGTAAATATTAAGAATCCTTCTGAGAAGATTATACTGGCAATAGAAAAAGGCCTAAAGTATCTTCTGAGTGTCAGTGTAAAGGACGAAGAAAGTGGACATATTTCATGGGAAGGAGGAATCTTCTTTTCTGGTGGACGAGTTTTTAGAGATAGAGTTTCATTTAGATCAACCCCATATACAACTTCTTTAATCATAGAAGTAATGACGAAGTACTTATTTCTTAAAGACGCTCTCTCTTAGATAATTTAGCACTCCGTTTGGACCTTTGTTTTTTTCACCAATAAGTATTACACTAGGCTCATGCTCTAATTGAGAGGCGACCTCAGACAAGTTACTCACTCCTACACTATGCTCCACTCCCTTAAACATTGATTGATCATTTAATGAGTCACCAAAGAACATCGATTCTTCGATTGAGATATGATCATAGAAGCGGCTCAAAAAGTATTTTGATGCCTCATACTTTGAAACATCTCCACACCAAAAATTTAAGTGAACATTAGAAGTTGAGAAATTTATATTCTGAGATTTCATGAATTTAGTTACAGACTCTAATAGCTTAGGATCTTTTAAGTCAAAGAGCTCAATCGCTCTATCAGTCACTCTCCCGGTAGAGTCTGCTGACAATCTCGCCATAGGAAATTGCTTGGTCAGCTCTTTAGAAAATTTTTCAAGCCACTCAATTTCATGGTCTGCCACAAGATATTCATCAATGATAAAGCCATTTCCATCACGATAGCTTAGACTTCCTCCACCTTCAGAAATAACGTATTCAATTTTTTCAAAATGAGTAAGAAAGAAGTGGGCCCAGGAAATACTTCTTCCTGTGACGATCACAAATGGTACTTTCTCTTGATCACAGAGATTAATGATATCTATGAACTTTGTGGAAAACTCTTTATGGTCACTGAGTGTTCCATCAAAGTCAGAGAAAATAATTCGTGGCCTAGAATAGGTCATTCTAAATTAGTTCATTGGAAAGTTTAAGCCAGCAACAAATGCTGTAAAAGAATCTTGAATTCCTGCTTGAACTTCAAGTGAACCATTAAGGTGTCTATAACCTTCAATTGGAAGTTGCCCATTAATACCAACATTTAAACTCATAGTAGACTGGTAAGTACTATCATCAGAATTTAGGCTAAGCCCGAGAGGAATTGCAACGTATGGAAAAGCTTCTCTTCCCCAGAAAACAAAACCTTTAGATAGAGTTGGTGCTAATTGAATCTTTGTCTTTGTTTTTTCAAATTCCTCAGCTCGAGAAATAGAACTCTTCAAAGAGATTCTTGGTTGATTGAGATAATCTGGGTAAAGCTCATAGTCAGCTCCAACAAAGAATCTCTGGTTTCTATCACCACCAGATACACCTAAACCTGTATCAAAAGTTAAAAGTGAGTTAAATTTGTGAGTGTATCTTACCTGAACACCCATTCCACCATTATCTGATGCTATTCCTGTAAATTCAGTTGAAATAAATCTCTTTCCTGGGCTCATTGGGTAACTTGAATTCCCTGTCCCATAGGCTTGAACACCTGCATTAAGAAGTACGACAAGACCGACTAATAATTTCTTCATATAACACCTTCCCTTGGTATCAAGTAATAATAAATTTTCTTATTCAAATTCTATTTAAACACTTTAAAGTCGTCAACTTCCCGCATTAAATAAGTATATTTCTTTACAGCCATGGCCTAGAGCATTATTCTTAGTAAGTGTTATTTAATTCACTTCATTTTCTTATATTCTTACCTATCGTCACGATTGTCTTTCATTTTTTAAAGGCACAGCGGCGACAAGTATTCTTATTATGTGCCAGTTATTATTTCTATATGGCATGGAATCCCTATTTCTCGTTGCTCATACTAGCTTCAACGATTATTGACTTCTTTGTTGCTAAATATATGCAAGAAGCAAGAAATAAGATTCAAAGAAGAAGTCTTCTTCTCTTAAGTCTCTTGGCAAACCTCTCACTACTCTTTTATTTCAAATACACTAATTTCTTTCTTAGTACTTTTCATGCTCTCACGAATTCTTCTGAGTCCTTTCAGGCTCTCGACATTATTTTACCAGTAGGTATTTCTTTTTATACTTTTCAAACGCTGAGCTACACAATTGATGTCTACCGAGGTCAAAAGAAAGCTGAAACGTCGTTTATAAAGTTCGCCCTCTATGTCAGTTACTTTCCACAATTAGTAGCAGGCCCTATTGAGCGCTCAACTCACCTACTTCCCCAGCTTGATAAATTTGAATACAAATATAGTGACCTCATTCATGGAACAAAATTAATCATTTGGGGTTTTTTCAAAAAACTTGTTATCGCCGATAGGCTTGCTATTTACGTTAACAATGCTTACGGCGATGTTCACTCACATTCTGCTTTGACACTTCTTGTGGCAACATACTTTTTTAGTTTTCAAATCTTCTGTGACTTCTCAGGCTATACTGATATCGCCCGAGGAATCTCTAAGCTCTTTGGTGTCGATCTCATGCATAATTTTAAAAGGCCATACTTTGCTAAAAGTATTTCTGAATTTTGGAAGAGGTGGCATATTTCACTGTCGACTTGGTTTAGAGACTATCTCTATATTCCTCTAGGTGGTAGTCGAACAAGTGATGTCAGATGGTTCTTTAATATACTTATTGTCTTTCTCATTAGTGGACTATGGCATGGTGCGAATTGGACCTTTGTCATTTGGGGAGCACTTCACGCTTTCTATTTTAAAATTGAGAAATTTATCAATTGGCTCTTTCCTAAAAAGACAACTCATAAGATCGTAACGATCTTTAAAGTCTTATTAACCTACCACCTTACATTATTTGCTTGGATCTTCTTTAGAGCAAATAATCTCGAGCATGCAGTCACAATTATAAAAAAGATTCTTACTGATCTCACTCTTTCAAAATCAGATATCATTAGTAGCTCTCTTGCCTTTACCTATGATAATAGATCCCCTTCTATTGTGCTTATCTCAATTATCTCGATCGTGTTCTTACTGGTGATACAATTCATTCAAGAAAGAGGAAAAGACTTAAAAATCACAAAGAAACAAGAATACTTTTTTTATATAACGTTAATTATAATCACGATTTTCTTTGGAAAATATTCTGAAAATAGTTTTATCTATTTTCAATTCTAGGTAGAAATGCAGAAAGAGAAGAAGTTTCATTTATTTATTATCAAGTCACTCTTTTTGACTCTCCTTATTTTTACGTTTCTCGTGGCCAGTAAGTTTTATTTTTCTCACTTATTCACAAGTAAGCACTATGGTTTAGGTGTATTAAAAGCCGAAGATCAAATAGATATTCTCTTCATTGGCTCAAGTCACACAAGGCAGAGTTATGATATCAAAGAAATTGAAAAATCTTGTAAATGTAGCGTAAAGGCGATTTCCTACAGTGGACTTGATCCTTATTTCATGGAACCAATCATTCAATATATTAAAGAGAATTACAACATAAAGAGATGGGTTATTGAGCCATATGTATTTAAACTCATTGCCCCACCAAAGATTAGTGACTCGCGTTTATTTACGGACGCTCCACCAAGTCTAAAATATAAAATTCTTAAAAACTTATCTAACTTAAATGTGAGCTGGAAAGATTTCTTTAATCTCATTGTTCTTGAAAATAATGAAACTCTTGCATCAAGTCTCATTATGAATAAAATCAGTTCAGTCTACTCCTATAACGGTGGTTACAAAAATAAAGTCATGCCGCCAATTGATCTCAATGAGTTTAATAACTCAGGCGAAAATGTTGAGCAATTCTATGGAATGAAAAGAAATCTTTTGCAGATTAATTCGATTCTTCAAATCAAAGATATCCTTAAGAAAGACAAGGTTCTCTATATTGATCCTCCAATGCCTAATCCTGTCCTGACTCATCCTTTAACAACTGCCATGATACTTGAATATAAATCAATTCTACCTCAGTATCAGAGCCCCTGGTATAGAAGCGGCCCCTCTCTAGCACCGAAGTTCTTTACTGATTGGAATCATCTCAGTACAAATGGAAGAAATGTCTATACTAGAATGATTGTAGAACTATTAAATAAGATGTCTTTTCTGGACGAATAGTTCAAAGAATTGTAGAAATATGGCTTATGGAACTTTACTCAAAAGCCAATATTCCAACTGCTCATGGTCATTTCGACTTCTCGGTGTATAAGAAAGAAGACGGTGAAGAAATCACAGTTTTATCTCTTGGTGATTTTAGCAAGCTTGATAAGTCTCAAGAGGTCTTTGTTAGAATTCACTCTGAATGTGTCACAAGTGAGATATTTGGATCTTTAAAATGTGACTGCAAGAATCAACTAGACCTGGCCCTAAAAGAAATACAAAAACGTGAACTCGGTGTGCTTGTTTACCTCAAACAAGAAGGAAGAGGAATTGGTCTTGGCAATAAGATTAAAGCCTATGACTTACAAGCAAAGGGCCTAGACACTGTTGAAGCAAATCACAAATTAGGTTTTGAAACAGACTTAAGAAGCTACGATGATGCCATCATCATTCTCAAGAAACTTGGAATTGAGCACATTTCAATAAATACAAATAATCCTCTTAAAATTGAAGCACTAGAAAGTTCAACATTTAAAAGTGTCAGTCGAAATGCATCGGTAACGATCAGTAATGTGCACAACCAACCTTATATAGACACTAAGAAGTCTAAGTGTGGCCACTTATTTTAAGGTTTTCGATAAGATCTTACCTCATAAACCCATAAAGCTTTAAACATCGTGTAGCGTCCTCATTACCAGCATCAACTTTCCATTTCATTGCCTTATGATAAGAATTCTTTTCTATCGAATAATGCTGCATAATCAGTTTTCTCGCTTGTTCTGAGTGACATCCCTTACCCTCAAGGCTTGAGCAATTGATATCGTCTAACTTATTAATCATTGAAAGCAGTGAATTAGTTCTATTCGTATGAATATCATCTAAACTCACATTATTCACTTTGGTATTACACCCATTTACAAGACTTTGATAACTATGTTGTGTTACAGAGACATTACTAACTTCTTTAGCGTTATCACTTACCGGCTCCACTTCTTCTTTATTAATTATAGCAACTGAATCTTGCTTTTTAATCGTATTGACTATATCACTACTCTCAATATTTTTAAGGTTCTCTTCTTGAGCTTTAGAAATCTCTTTTCTTTTAGCTTCATCATCCTCTTTTAAACTTACTACATCCTTTTTGCTGTGTTTTAAGTCATAAAGGTGTGTTTTCGTTGCATAACCTTCATACTTTCCTTGATAGATATATTTATTCGTCCCCTCACTCATTTGCTTTGAGACCTTGTATTCTGAAACATTTCCTCGATCAATGACAGTAAAGATAAGAGCACTTTCTCCCTTTAAGTTATTAACTTGAATACTACCTTTACGGTTATTTTTAAAATCTTTTACGTGCCCATCAAGTAGTTCCAAGATTTTTGTATCCAACTTAATCCAACTCACTTGTCCCTTATCTCTATTTTTCCAAATAACCTTACCCATTTCATCAAACTCAGGTAAGTACCTTGTAAATTGATTCGTAATTGGCTTATCAACTTGTGCCCAACCACTAACAAACTCTCCTCTAGAGTCTAAGAGATAACTATACTTCATGGGTGCATCAAAAGATTTATCTTCATTCATTTGCGATATAGATGTAGCATTATCTGGATGACTTATAGGAACCGTTCTTCCTAGATATTTTTTTGCAGCTTCAATGTCCGTGATAGATCTATTAAATTTTGTATCTTTAATCATCTCTTTTATAAAACTCTCTTTTCCAGTCAAACGCTCTTTAAAGATCGAATTGTAAAAATTTATGAGAAAATTACCACCTCTATAACTAGGACTGTAATAGAAAAACTTCTTCTCCTTACCTTGAAGATTAAAATATTCTTTTTCTAAATATTCATCTAATAGACTTAGGTACTGTCTTTTCTTACTACCTGTTAGAAAACTGCTGATTTCAGGATTAAATCGAAATTTACTCGCCTCATGATATTTTTCATTTGTACATTTATAGAACTTCTTTAAAAAATCATTATGAGTCTTAGGCAGTTCTTTATTTTCAGAAAATCTTACATAAAAGGGTCTTTGACCACTAATATAATGGACATTATCAAAAGCAATTAGCTTATTACTATTCTCACAGACTTTACTCTCTTCAAATTTCTTATCAAGATCTTTCTTTGCATTTAGAAGACAGCTTTTTGACTCTTTACTTGAAAAAGATCCAAGTTTTCCACATTTTCGACTTGTCTTTATATATGTCCATTCTGCATCAAAACAAGGATATAATTTTTCACTTTTTATCTCATCAACGCAGTTCCATAACCTGTTACTTAATTCTTCTCGTACTAAAACCTTAGCATGGTAGGCCCTCTTATAACTATTCTCCAAGCTAAATTTACTAACTTCTAAGTTTCTTTTACATTTCTCATCACATATACTACTCCGAGCATAGAAGTCGATACGTTTATTGGCATGAGAAATATCTTTTTTCTGCTCAATTAAAAACTCTTCTTCAGTATTTATCATCCCTGGAGGAAAGAAACTTTCTTTTCCAAATGAGTAAAAGTTTATAAAAACAAAGGCAATGAACATAAGATTAGTCTTGTACATATGATTCTCCAGAAATACTAAATAATTATATAATGATTAAATATTCATGTAATATAAAGAAACTTCTAAGCAAGTATTCTTGAAGTTTACTCTCTATAAAGCCTAGCTAAACAGCCGAATCTTCACGTTTTTAACATTTAAGCCATATTTAAAATAACTCATATAATTTAAAACCCGCTGCCAACTTTAATTGCCTTATCGTATATAATTCAATATTTTTGAGTGTTCTCCGAAAAGAATAAT
>DDIK01000066.1 GCA_002338505.1 Bacteriovorax sp. UBA1852 | reverse complement strand
TTTTTAATAAGTTGGAACCACTTCCTGGCTCAGTAAGGCACAGGGAGCCATTTAATTCCCCTGCCACAATTTTTGGAATAATTCTTATCTGATCTTCTTCTTCGCAAAACCTAAGAACCATGTCAGCAATTGAAGTGAAAAATGCTAATTGTGTACATTGTGCGAGACATGATCTTGAAAGTTGACCAAGTAATATCATAAGGCTTAAAGAAGGAAGACCAAGGCCTCCAAACTTCTGAGGTATTGGTAATCCAAATGCTGCTAGCTCAGTGGCTTCTTTGTAGAATTCGCTGAGGGCCGCGCCAGGAATTGTTTTACCATCTTTTACAGTTCCTGCACCTTCTTTATCGATTCTTTGCGCTTTTTCTAAGACACTTGTTGCGGCCCATGAGCCTGTTTGAGTGAGTAATTCTTTTAGAAATGAGATGATTTCTTCTTGTGACTCAAATCCATCTTCTGTTGGAAATGAAGGATAGAAAAGTGGAATGATTCTGTCCCAATCAATGGCATTATCAAACATCCATTGCCATTCTTTTTCATCACTAAAGTAATTCATATATATCCTCCATAATTTCGGTGCATAGATATTATACGAGGATTATGGATACATGTGAAGAGGATTTTATGGAGTGGCCTCTTCCTCTTTCTTATTGACTTCAAGATTTAGTAGGTTTTGATTGATATCGTCTACATTTAAGACAGCATTGTTGCTATCTCCTCCACTTTCAAGGTCGAGAGTTTCACCAATGACTTCTTTGAGATCTCTTTGTTGATTAGCACTGCTGCCAAATGAATTTAGTTTTCCGTCACTTCCATATTCTGTTTCATAGAGTTCTCTCACATCTTCAAATTGCTCAGAAAAAATATTATTATTTAGTTCTCTTCTTGCGCTTGCAACATTCTTACTTTTTGCGCCTTCACTATCAGTGACACTCAAGTAACTAGAGACAATATTGTTGAAGTGTACAAGTTCTGCGAATTCTTTGGTCTTACCTTGAATTTTTTCACCGATAGCTTTTAGTTTATCTCCTGCATCAGCATTAGTTATAGACTTTACCGTTATTGCATCAATTCTACTTGCAGTAGATTGCAGGAGAGCCTCCATTCTGGAGTCATATCTCTTCTTAATAAGTTCATCAACACCAGACTCACCATCGATAACGGCCTGGGCCACCTTTGTGGCCTCTTCTTCAGTGTATCCATCATTTACAAGTACTTGCTTTAGCTTTTCGAGATCTTTCTTTTTAACTAGTGCTGCTAGTAGCTCCTTTCTCTTCTCTTTTTCTGCTTTCATTTGCACGAGGGCCTTTGATGTTTCGCCAGATTCGACCTGTACATAACTCTCACATTTCTGTTCATCGATAATTTCATTATTTTCCATATCATAACACTCTGAGAATTCTGCAAAGTCTTCAGCGTTTGCGTTAGCGTAGGAGTTGTCTTCGTTTATATCCACAAGATCTTTAGAGGTTAGTGATGTTAAATCATCAATTGATTTTCCTTTCTCTTTTCCATCAAACATTTTTATAGGACTTGTATCATTGGTTCTAAGCGCACCAAATTTCTCTACTGTCTTGTCTATCAAGCCTAGGCTCTTTCTTGCTCTTACAAGATATTCTGTGACTTCACATGCCCTCGTCTTTGTTACTTCAAGGTAATCCTCTTTATCCTTCTCATTTGTGTCTTTAACCTTAGAGATAATGACACTTTCTGTGTATGAGTCAACTTCTCTCTCGGTACCATCTTTAGAGATTTCTTTATACTTTGATTGATGACACATATGTTGAACATTGGCGATACAGCCACTCCAGTCTGCATATGCAGCATTTGTTATTTCATCTCCTAGCTCGCCATCTTTACGTAAGTTTCTTATATTTTTCTCTCTAACCCTTTCTACTTCTTTTGGATCACTGTAGATAATAGGGTAGATAACTTTGTCTGTAGTCTTCACATGATCCGCATCAATACAATAGCTCGTCAAAGTGGCAACGATATTCTTACCAAGTTGAGTTTTTTGCAGTTTAAAAAAGTCTGTTTGATCGGGCATTTGTGTGTGAGTCATTTGGCCGCTCTTTGGAGCACCGTAGAGTGCTTCTTCTAGTCTCTTTGAGTAAAAATCTCTTAGGGCCTTAACCGTTTTTGAATCTTCTTTAGAAAGATTTAGAAATGTATTACCTCTTTGATCAGCACCTTCTTCATCTACTTTCTTACCATCATTAAGATAGGTTAATATTTCATTTCGAATAACACTATTCTTTGGTTTATCGAGATCTCTCCAAACACAATCAAGAATTGCTTTGTTTGGAGTACTACTTAACTTATTTCTTTCATAACAATCATCATAAATTGCTTTAACTTTTTCATTCTCAAATACTGTCTTAAGTTTATCATTACCGGTCGTGATTTGTTGGTAGTAATAAGCTCGCTTATCATCCTCGGCATTGGTAGAAATACTGAGATTTAAGAAGAATAAAATGAATGGTAATTTTAAAAATTTTAACATAATAGCCTTTTCGTCCTTTTATTATAAGGCCTTATGAGTATTTGTGACTTTTTTATGTGTTTTTAGTAGGTTAGCGACTTGTATCGTTAAATGAGTGTCTTTTTTAATTGGTATCAGGCCCAATTAAGGGCCTAATAAATAATATCACTATTGTTTGTAGTAATAGCTACCTATGATGAGATTAAGATCCAAACTCCTGTCATATATGTGTGGATGTCTTGAACCCCATTGTATCAAGTTTATCTTTGACTACCGGAGTGTTGAGAGTCAATTGTTGGTACAGATGTAGGCAGTGCTACGGCATGATCATGACGTGGATGACTTTGTGCTTTTTCATTTCTGTTGTCAGTAACTTGATCAATTGCTAGTTCTGTAAATTCAATTCTCTTGTTTTTAATACTCTTGGGATACAGCCCTCCCCAAGGTGTACAGTCCACAATCTCTATCTTATTATTATGCTTTTCTACATAGAGATCACAGATATAGGTTGTTGTTCTTGTTATTGATCCAAATTGTAGCTCTTTGGGTTCCCCATCAAAGCGTAAGAGATATTTATCTACATTATTTATATTATCTAGACCGTATTTAATTATATCCCTTAGCCCAGTAGATTTACTTATAAATATTTCATCACTTACTTTTTCCCCAATCTCTTTTTCCATTAACTCTTTAATCTTTGAGATTTCTAAATTGGTATGGCCGTCTATTGGAATTGATTTTAACTCTTGTGAATAAGTATTTATTGAAATAAGAAATGTTAAAATCATTGTAAAGAGCTTCATAATTATTTCCCTTTTACTATTGTATAAATTTCATACAGTGTGTATTTTATTTTCGTTCTATTTATCTCAATTTACAGATATGTTACCGAAATAATATAATTCACATTTATTAGTAGCAGAATTTATGCCAATAATTATTTAGAACTGATCCATTA
>DDIK01000061.1 GCA_002338505.1 Bacteriovorax sp. UBA1852 | reverse complement strand
TATTGGCGGAGGAATCCCAGGTATCGGTGGCGGAATCGGTATTGGCGGAGGAATACCTGGTATCGGCGGTGGCATTGGTATCGGTGGTGGAATCCCAGGAATAGGTGGCGGAGCCGGTGGGCCTGCATGTATGTGTATCGCAGCACCTTGCCCGTGTGGAAATACTTTTCCTGGAGGAAACGGATCTATTAATGGTAATTGGCCTTATGCTGGCGGAGGTTCTGTTTATGGACCAAATGGTGGTAATGCTGGTTGGGGAATCAACTCGTATCCAAACGGACAATATCAAGGACACTGGGGTAATTCCGGTGGATGGGGTGCAAATGGTCAAGCTACTGCTTACATGAATGCACAATACAATAACACTCAAAACTCAGCAGCTTATGCTAGGGCCGGTGGAAATGTTAGAACTGATATGTATGCAAACCAAGCGCTACAGCAAAATTACACGAATGCTGCTCGCGACTTAAATATGGGCTACGGTGCATCAGCTTACGGTGGTGCATTTGGTGGTGGAGCATATAATGGAGCATATAATGCAACTGGTATGGGAAGTCTTGGTCTGAATTTTAATATTGGACTAGGTGGAAGTGCTGGATACGGTTGGTAAAGAAATAGAAGAAATTAAAAGATATAAAAAAAGAGGCCCACTTAAGGGCCTTTTTTTTATTTATTATGCATCAGTACTTTTGAAACTGTTTTGAAAATAACTTCGATCTTATTTGCATCAAGAGCTTTTTCAACAACTCCTAATCCAAATTTTGGGTGATCTACAATTTCACCAATATTAAACTTTGTCTTAATATTATATTTAGAAGTCTCTCCTTTTGATTTTGCGATTCCCGCTTCCCATAAATTCATGAGCTTTTGCTCAGAACTTACTCTTGGTTTTCTCGCTCTTGTCGACTTTGCTTTTGCAGCTTTTTTAACTTTGAACTTATGGCTAGCTCCACATGTTTTACATTTTACTCTTAGCGGTGTTGTCGTATCCGCCATAACTTCAATAATATGTGCAAGGTCGTGACTACACTTTGAACAATGTGTAACAACTTCCTTTCCAACTCCAAGTTCTGACATTCAAAAATCCTTCTTTTAAAGGTTGTTAATTAGATATAAGTGAGACATAAGAGTATGCTTTTTAAGGGATAAAGTAAAGACAAGATGCCTTTATACTGCTTTTATTTAGTGTTTTTAGTCTAGTGGTTTGATATGTTAATATGAGGCTTAAGTGAGTTCGAAAAAAGATAAATATATTCAATTATTAGATAAGGCAAAGTCGTTAACCACTAAGCCTGGATGCTATCTCATGAAGAGAATTAACGACTCTCGTGAGGAGATCTTATATGTCGGAAAAGCAAAGAATCTTAAGGCCCGAGTAAGTTCATATTTTAATAATTCAGCAAAGGGGCCTAAGACAGAAATTTTGGTAAGTCATATTACTGATTTTGAGTTTCTTATAACAGAAAATGAGTCGGAAGCCTTTGTTCTTGAGAATAATCTCATTAAGAAACATGCTCCTAAATATAATATTCGACTTAAAGATGATAAATCATATCCTTATGTTCAAATTGATATGACCGAACCGTTTCCTAGGCCAGTTTATACAAGAAGACCTAAGAAGGGAAAAGGGACTAAGCTCTTTGGACCTTTCACAACTGGTAGTAATATATCTGAAGTTTTAAGGCTTTTGATAAAGTCATTTGGTTTAAGAGATTGTTCTCTTTCAGAATTCAATAGAAGAAAGAGGCCTTGCATGCTCTATCAGATAAAGCAGTGTGATGCACCTTGTGTTGGTTACATATCAGAAAAAGACTATTTAAATAATCTTGATTTCGTTTCATCTTTCTTTACGGGAAGCTCAAAGAAGGCACTGAATGCTATAAAAGAGCGAATGTTAGCTGCAAGTGAAAGGGAAGAATATGAGCATGCCGCTTACTTAAGAGATTCCTTCCAGATTTTAGAAGACTTTTCAAATCATTCCTTCTCTCAAAATGTCGAGAGTTCAAAGGATCAGAACTTAGACATTGTAGCTTATTACATAGGTGATGTTGAAATTGATATCTCTATTTATATTATGCGCTCAGGGCTACTTCTTGGTCATAAGAGCTTTCACTTTTTAAAGGGTGATGATGAACTTGAAAGTAAAGATATCTTTTCAACATTTCTCTTTCAATATTATTTAAAGTCTACAGAATCACTTCCTGATAAATTAATTGTAGACGAAGAACATATCGATTTTGATATCGTTAAAGATGCCTTTAAGTCTTCTTTTGAGCAGGTCATAGAAATATCTAAAGCAAGAGGGGCAACGAAGAAGTTGCTATCACTAACTAAGGATCACGCAAGAGAGAGTCAGCGTTTTCGTGACTCAAGTAAAGACTCTGTGTGGATTGGTTTAAATAAGCTTAAGGATCTTTTGAAACTGCCAGAAGCTCCTCGTGTTCTTGAGTGTTATGACGTTGCTATTTGGCAAGGGGACTCACCAACTGCTTCCCAAGTTGTTTTTCACGAAGGAAAACCTGATAAGAAGAAGTATCGTCACTATAAATTAAAAGAGCTTCCTGAGGGAAATAACGACTTTGCCATGATGAGAGAAGTCTTAAGTCGAAGAGTAAAAAAAGATGATCTTCCAGATCTCTTAGTTGTTGATGGTGGAAAGGCCCAAGTAAATGTTTTTGTCGAAGTTTTAAAAGAGTTTAATCTCGATATTCCTATCGTTGGAATTGCTAAGGAGAGAACGAATAAGGATCAGACGTTTAAGGATCAAGAGGTTAAAAGCTCTGATGAGAGACTCATTATTCCAGGAAGACTTAATCCATATATCTTAAAAAAATGTCCGTCACTATTAAAACTTTTAGTGAATATGAGAGACGAGGCACACCGTTTTTCTCGAAGACTACATCATAAAAATGAAAAAAAGAGAGTTTTAGGATCTTGGCTTGATCAGGTTCATGGAGTAGGTCCAAAGACAAAAAAGAAAATAAGAGAGAGACTTGATATTCCTATAAGTGAATTAAAGAAGTTAAGTGAAGATGAGATATCTGAGAAGTTCGATATTAGTTTGAAAATAGCTAGCTCTCTTCATCAAGTTTTGATCAAATCAAGCTAGCTTATACTATCTAATTAATAATATGTACTTTCTTCTTACTGCCATGGCCGCAATCAGTGCATCTTGAATTCTCTTGAATACATAAGTGCTTATAATCTGAAATATGTGTATGTACTAGTTTAGCACCACAGACTTCGCATTCATTGATAATCTTTTCTACCTGCCTTGCGTCACCAAAGTATTCTTCAAAGCTTTCAAATTTATAATCAGGATCAAATGACATTCCAACTCCTAAATGTTAATCACTATTTAACTATTTCGGATGTTTCCTAGAGTTATTAATAAACTTGTAAATATTTGAGTATTTGGGGATAATTTACCCATAGGAAAAAATGACAGATTCAAAGTTAAAAGCATTTATTAGTAAAGACTCTACAAGGGCAAGAACTTTTGTCTCTGAACTCTTTAAGAAAGCGCCTTGGTACATTGAGCTCAGAGGGGCACCTGAAGCCGCTGAGAAGTCGAAAGTAGTCCACACACAAGCACCTAAGCAAATCTCTAAGCAGCATGAGGTGATTGTCGAGAAGCCTAAGAAAAGTGAAGAAGTTGACTCTTTCGCACAGGCAAGAATTAAGCTGAATCCTTTGAGTGATATAGAATCTATGGGACAGTCAAAGTCCGAAAGCTTTAGTTTTGAACATGACTTTTATGGATTCTTATCTTCTATATCAAAAGAATGGTCACAGGACTCGATATCTGGAAGTGATGCTTTTGATAAAAGTGTCGAGGTTTTATTCTTAGGCCTAGATACAATTGACGAAGATTTTATTCCTGAAACAGCACCATTTTCACTCCTTGAAAGTTCCCAAGATCTTCTTGGAAAGATGATTATGGCGATGGGCTTAAAGGAAGGGCAGTTTGTTAGAGCACCACTTATAAAGATTGGTGATCCTTATGAAAACTTCATTCAGACAATTACTCACTTCAAACCTCGAGTTGTAATTCCTCTAGGTGCGACGGCCACTAATATAGCACTTAAAAAGAAATTAAAACTTTCGAATGTTCATGGGCAAATAAGTGGCCAAAGTGTAACTGTTAATAGTGAAGATTTTACATTTAATATTTGTCCTTTATTTCACCCAGAACTTCTTGAAATTAATCCAAATATGAAAAGAGCTGCTTGGATTGATATGCAAAAAGTAATGACCTTCTTAAGTGAATAGCTAAACGCTTGTATTCTTGTATCAAATAAGTATAAAATAATAGAGATCCATGAAGGATCTATTTTTGGAAGGAAGCCAAGCTTTAATGAGAAACGTCGTTTTATCATTTTTCATTTGTACATCTCTTGCTACGCATGCAGCTTATAATATTAAAGTAAAAATTGGTTCAAAGAAAAGACGAGTTGAAGTTTCTGGAACTGATATAACAAGAAGTATAATTCCTCTAAAAAATAAGAAGTCATTTAGCGGTAGAAAGAGTTTTAAGTTTAATTGCCAGACTCTTAACAAGTCTCAGAAAAAAGAAAGTATTCACCTAGCTTCACTGACATCTAAAACTGGTTTAATTACTTTTGATAATAAAAAGTATCTTGGTAATATCCATGTCGTAACATCAAAAAATAATGAGTCATGTGATGTGGTTAATGAGATTAATATTGATCAGTACATAAGTAGTCTCTTATCTAAGGAGATGAATAGCTCGTGGCCTATCGAAGCTTTAAAGGCCCAAGCTGTTGCAGCAAGAACATATGCTCTTAACAAAATGAATAAAGTCGATAGAACTGGCTTTTATCATTTAGAGAACTCTGAAAAGCACCAGGTTAATGGAGACTTTTTTGATGTGACTATGAAAACACTAAAGGCTGCTAAACAAACCGCCGGTTATGTTTTAAAAAACTCTAAAGGTCAGTTAGTTCCAGCTTTTTTTCACGCAAGTTGCGGGGGAAGGACACTAAAACCTAATGAAGTGTGGTCTAATAAAGTCCACGGATATCATAAAGGTGTTAACTGTCAGCATTGCAAGACTCGTTCTAATTGGCAAAAAGGAATTGCCTTGAAGAGGTTTAGGCTATTTCTTAGATGGCTTAAGAGAAATGATATTGTAAGAATTAAAAGCGTTCATAAACCGATCACTTTTCTTCGAGGCAAACCGGAGAGTAAGTCTCTTCGTATAAGAATTGCGGGGAAAACTTATAAGATAAGAAAGAGTTACCTTAGAAGATATTTTGGTCGTGTAGAATTCTCTTCAAACAACTTCTATCTTGCCGATTCAAATAAAAAGGAAGTCTTCTTTGTTGGAAAAGGAAGAGGTCATGGTGTTGGTATGTGCCAAGTTGGTGCTAAGGCTCTTGCTCAAAGAGGTTGGAGCTATCAAAAGATACTCTCTCATTACTTCCCTGATTTAAAAATCAAACGAGTTTATTAATAATTTCCGTTACAAGTAGGCTTAGCAAAAGAAGTATAGATTGGTATTGCTTGTAGAGTCATACCGTTTGCATTGTATGGACCAGCTGTCATAACTGTTTGGCTAGCAAAGTCTACAACTCCGTGAGGACAGAAATTATCCTTATCAATAACAATGCAGCTGTTATTTCCAGTGCTAAAGTTAGTCAAGGTTCTTTGACTGTCAATAATAGGAAGTTGTGTTTGTTGAGGACTATAAGAATTGTTATATGTATATGACAAAGCATACTGTCCGCACATTGAAAGTCTTACATTGTGACCTAGAACTTGTGTACCATTCAAGACTTCAGTTATGACCATAATATCGTTGTATGCACTAACTCCAACGTACATTTGTCCAGGAGTACCAGAAACGGGACCATTTTGAAATTGACCGCATATTTTTGTATGATCAGCATTTTGAATTGCTTTTGAGAAAACTACATCTTGTATTCTCTGACCAGATCCATGTAGTTGTGTGTTTCCTGAACTATATGAAACAGCACCTGTTGGACACTGTAATTGTTGCTTTAACTGCTCAACTAGTTGCTGTTCTTCAGCTGAGATGTATCCAGTTCCTCCACTTTGAGGAATATATCCACCAGTACCGTCACTAATTACGGGGTTAGTGTTGGTATTTACTTTATTTTCATCTCCTCCACAGGAAAATAGTAATAAAGATGTCAGTGATAAAATCAAAAATGTTAAATGGTTTTTCATATCTTGTTCCCACAATATTAATTTCTACAGTTGTTCTATCGGTTATAAGCTCCAAAAGCTTTAGTAATTTATATGGATTTATGAATAGCTCGGTATATTAATACTTAAGAAAAACTTGAGTTATTCCGTTAGGTAAGCCTACAGGAGTCAATTTTTGAAAAAGAAGTTAAAGAATATTCTTAAAGATCAAGATAGAGCAAAGTTTCGAATCTTAACAGGTTTAAAGTTCGCTATAATACCAATTTTATCATTACTTTTTTTACTTATTCTTAGTTACGTGATTTTAGCAGTAAGTCTAGCTGCTATGGATACTTTTCATGTTGATAAGAGTTTTATCTTACACGATCTAGTAAAGTCTTTTATATCTCACACTATAGTTTCCATGCTCCCTTGGGTCTCGGGGATGTTTGTGATCTTATTTATTATAGGCTTGTTTATAGGAAGTTTGATGTTAAGGCCTTTTAAAAATATCGCAGAATATTGTGAAAATAGACTAAATGGTATCGAAGAGTCATATGATCCATTGTTTTCAACAGACTTAAAGCTGTTAAATAGCTTTGCTGAGTGGTTTTTTTTGATGGTCGAAGATAGCTCAAGATTTAATCAGGAGATACCAGTAAAATTTAGAGGTATTCATAAACCTGTATTCGAAAAAAACTTTTTTCTATATAATTTTCTAATCATTATAATTGTTACAATTCTTACTGCTATAACAATTCATTATTTAAGCTTAGAGATGTTTGAAGATATTGTTGAGGTTGTGAATGAAGTATTTTCTACAAAAAATCAGGTGACAGTATTCACATCGTCGCTTTATAGAATATTTTTTAATATATCCAACTTATCAATTGCGTTTAATGTCGTATTGTATATGGCCTTTATGTTCCATATCTATTCAAAGGTCTCTACACCAGCATTTGGAATATTTGCAACAATGCGTAGCTTTATTATGGGAAAGAGAGAGTCTAGAGTTCACCTTATTGGTTACACATATATTCGATCTTATACCAGAACATTGAACAAATATCTTGATCAAGAAGCTCGGTCAAAAGATTAGCTAAACTTTTACAAAGAGTTGACTTTATATTCGTTGTGATAATTCCGTTACTGAGTTACTATTATTAATTAGTTAGGTAGTAACTGAAACAAAGGGATATTATAATGAAAAAGTTATTAGGTTTGGCGTTGGTCTCAACACTACTTGTAAGTTGCGTAAGCGACAAGCAAATTTCTGAAGCTGTTAAAAAAGCTTTAAAAGAAGATAAAACATTATTGGCTGATGCTATCAAAGCTAATCCTGCAGAGGTGATGGGAGCGATACAAGAAGCTGCCACAAATGCAAGAGAAGTTATGGCGAAAAAGAGAGAAGAGGAAGAGCAGAAAAAACTTGTTGAGTTTGTTGACAAGCCTTTGAAGCCAACAATAACTGATGCAGATGCAGTCAGAGGAACAAAGAACGCTCCGATCGTTCTTGTTGAATACTCAGACTTTCAGTGCCCATATTGTACAAGAGGTTTTGAAGTTGTTGTTAAGGGTCTTTTAGAAAAGTATAAGGGAAAAGTTTCTTTTATCTATAAGCACCTTCCATTGTCTTTTCACGCAGAGGCAAAAATTGCATCTCAATATTATGAAGGTTTAAGAATTCAAAAGCCTCAGCTTGCATTTGATTTCCATGACGCTCTTTTTACTCAAGAGGCTCAAGGGAAATTAAAGACTGGTAAAGAGGGGTACCTTAAGAAACTTGCTAAGTCACTTGGTGCTGATATGAAAAAACTTGCAAAAGATGTTAACTCCAAAGCTGTTTTAGATAAGATCGCAGCAGATGAAGCTGAGGCAAGAAAGTTTGGAATTCAGGGAACTCCTGGTTTCGTTATCAATGGTGTACCAGTTAAAGGTGCCTATCCTTTAGAGCATTTTGAGAAAATCATAGCGATGTTAAAAGAAAAAGGTAAACTTAAAATATAATCAAAGTCTAAGCAGAGATTCTATTTAAAGAATCTCTGCTTCTCTTAAATGCATAATTTAAAGATTAGTAATATGAGCATTTCAAATAAACCATTTAAAGTTAATATGAATTATCTCAATGATAAGATTCATGAGAGCGTATATACAATAGATGAGCTATTAAACGAAGTTGTGCCATTTAAATTACTAGACCAAGAAGTCATTGATCAGACTTATATCCTAGAGCTTGAAAGTTTATTAACTCATTCTAATGTTAATGATTTAGCAAGGTCTATCGTCAGTCTCGAGAGAAAACTTGTTAAGCTTTCTCCATTCTGTGGATCTCATATCGTAATGCCAGAACTTTCCTCATTTTATCTTTCACTTTCTCCGGTGTTTCTTCAAACACTATGTGAAGAAGATTCAACAGAAGAAATCAATTCAGTGAAGAGTCAATGGTTAAAGGCTATCCGTATCGCGCTAGAAGAAGAGATAGCTAGTTGGCAAGAAAAATAGTCAAGATTTATTAAAAAATATTTTTTTTATTAAAGTTGTCAAAAACCCTTGTCAAAGCGCCTCTAACACGTCATGATTTTCTTACAACCTATAAACACTAACTATTCGGAGTTAAGATGAACAGAAAAGAACTTATTGAAGCAATCTTAAAGAACAAAGAAATCGGACACATGACTAAAAAAGATGCAGACGCATTTCTTGCTACAACTCTTGAAGTAATCAAGAAAGCAGTTAAAAAAGGTGACGATGTTTCTTTAATTGGTTTTGGTACTTTTACAAAAACAAGAAGAGCAGCTAGAACTGGAATCAACCCAGCAACTGGTGAGAAGATCAAAATCAAAGCTAAGACAGTTCCAAAGTTTAGACCAGGTAAAGCTTGGAAGGAAATGTTCTAATTTTATTTTTAAATTAGTTTTACATAAAGAGGGAGGACTTTTAGTCCTCCTTTTTTTTTGTTTTTTTGTAAGTAGTTTACTCGGTTAATGAACATTTTTTAGTGAAATAATGACGGCGCTTTGACACCAGGAAAAATATACCGCCACCTAAATGCGCGTGATTGCATCAAAGGCGGAAAAAACTTCTGATAATCTCTTTCCTAGCTTGAAAAGAACAAGATAGAAATGTATAATTTTTGACATATAGGTTCCCAAAATAGGAAGTTTTTTCTGGGACCAGGTAAGCTCCATAAAAGGATTATCTAAAATGGCAGAGGAAGGCGCAAACAATCAAGCACAATCACAGGCGAGTAGCGGTAAGAACCCACTACTAGCAATCGTTATGATTCTCAATATCGTATTGATGGGTGGCGTGATTTATATGCAACTTGAAACACATAAGAAGATGAATGCAAGTATGTCTGAAATGGATCTTATTAGAGCAGATATGGGCAATGCTACAGCAGAGGGTGAAGATGCAGAGGTTGAAGCACCTCAAGAGGAGCAAGGGAATCTCTTACCACTTGATGGCTTCACAGCGAACCTTGCACAAGGTGATGGCCCGAGAAGATTTATTCGACTGAACGCAGTCTTAAAACTTTCTAGTGATGCTAAAGATGAAGAGTATAAGGCAAGAAAGCCTCAGATAAGAGATGCAATCATTAGTATTTTAAATGCTAAGAGACCTGAAGATCTATTAAAGGTTCAAGGTAAAGAGCATCTAAAAGAAGAGATTAAGGCAGCTATAAACACTTTTCTTGTAGAGGGAAGAGTTTTAGATGTTTATTATGTTGGTTTCCAGATCAACTAATATTTTTTTAAATTGAAGTAGGATGCTTCAAGAGTATTATTCCTAGGAGGGGAAAATGGCTCAGGTACTAAGTCAAGACGAAGTCGATGCACTATTAAACGCAGTTAACGATGGTGGTGATGACGATTTCCTCGGTGGAGGAGGCGGTTTTGACGATGAAGATGAGGGTGATGATAATATACAGCCCTATGATCTGACCAATCAAGATCGTGTTATTCGTGGACGAATGCCTATTCTTGAAATTATCTATGAAAGATTTATTCGTTCTTTCAGAGTTTCTCTTTCAAATTCATTGAGAAAAATTTCTACCATATCTATGATTTCAACAGACTTACTTAAGTTTGGTGAATTTGTAAATACTCTGCCTATACCGTCTTGTATGTGTATTATGAGATTTAATGAATTAAGAGGTCCTGCTCTTCTCGTTTTCGAATCAAAATTAGCTTATGCCATCATTGACTCTTACTTTGGTGGAACAGATAGACCGTTCACAAAAATTGAAGGTAAAGAATTTACCGCAATTGAATTATCTTTTATGAAGAAAGTTATGGATATGGCCATCTCAGACTTAGAAGAATCTTGGGCGCCTGTCCATAGAATCGATGCTCAATATATAAGAACAGAGATCAATCCACAGTTTGTCGGTGTTGTACCACCAAGTGACGTTATTATTGCAACGACTTTAGAAGTTGAATTTGAATCAGCGTCTGGAACAATTATGATTGTGGTTCCTTATTCAACAATTGAGCCAATTAAGCAAAAGCTTTCATCTAGTTATCAAACAGATAACGATATGGCAGATAGTATCTGGACAAGTGCAATGCAAGAGCACATCAAAGGTATGAAGTCTGAAATAGTCGTAAAACTTGGTGAAGCAGAAATGACAGTTGGTGACTTAGTCACTCTTGAAAGAGGAGATATCATTCCGCTTAACCAAGAGGCATCAGGGGAAGTGGTTGGAGAAGTTCAAGGTGTAGAAAAAATGAAATGTCTTATTGGAACTTATAAAGGAAATAGGGCAGTACAGATAACAGATGTTGATAGAAGCCCTAAGGGTACTATGGATATGAGTAAATTTGAGCAGCACGGATAAGGGAGAGATATATGAGTGATCAAATAGGAACAAATGAAGGACCAACAAATTTGTCTTCAATAGATACAGTTGAAGTTGGAAAGCTTGCTGATGAAGTAAAAGCTGGTGATGATGCAATTAATAAACTTAAGGTACAGAATCTTGATTTTATTTTAGATATCCCACTTAAAGTAACAGTTGAATTGGGAAGAACAGATGTCGTTATTAAAGACCTTCTACAACTAGGTCAAGGATCGGTTTTAGAGTTAGACAAGCTCGCGGGTGAGCCTCTTGAGATTCTTGTGAATGGTAAAATGGTGGCAAAAGGTGAAGTTGTTGTTGTGAACGAGAAATTTGGAATACGTCTTACTGATATTATTTCACCAATTGAAAGAATAGAGACTTTAAAATAATTAGGAAAATATTATGAAATCTTTAAGTTTATTACTAATAACACTACTTCTACAGATACAGACTTTTGCGAAAGCAAAGATCTCAAACGTTAATTATTCAAAAGAAGGAAACTTCGGTGTTACCAAGATTAAGCTTAAGGGAGCTTTTAAAGGAACTCCTGAACTTACAATAAAGGGAGATACTGTTCAAGTTGAAATCCCAAACTCTATTGTTTGGCCTAAGGTTGAAAAAAAGTTCACCCTTCATAAAAACTTTGACTCAACTCTAATGGCATATCAGTTTAATAAAAATCTTGTACGTGTAAGAACGATACTTCCATATAAGCTTGATGGCCAAGAAGATAAGGTAAGTATGGTTGTTAATGGAAATCAACTAGAACTTTATTATCCAATAGTTAAAACAGTATCACAAAATGTAAGTAAGGTTATAAAGGAAAAGAAAAAAGTAACTAAGTCTAATTATGATGAGAGTTATCTTGAAAAATTATTACAAGATAAATCTCAAGTGGGTGCTGTAAAAGAAAATGATCCATCTAAGAAAGATATAGATACACAATTAGAAAAAGCTTTCAGTGATGAAATAAAAACAGAGAGCTCTGCCGTTGAAAAAGAGAGCACTTTCGATATTAGTTCATATATTTTTAAGTTTATTGGCTTCTTTTCGCTTCTAATTGCTTTTATTTACGGAGCTATGAACCTCTTTAGAAAAGGTATGCTTAAAAGAGGAGGTCTAGGCTTCTTATCAAATACAAAAATGGTTGAAGTCCTTAGTACAACTTTTATTGCTCCAAAGAGAAGTATTGTAGTCCTTAAGGTTCAAAATCAAATATTCCTTGTTGCTCAATCAGAGAAAGGAATGGATTTTCTTACTGAGATAAAAGACACCACTAGTTTTTTAAAGAATGGTGAAGAGAAAATTACTGGAAGTAATTTTGATACAAACTTAGAAACTGCTACAAAAAATGAGAAAGAATTTAATCTTAAAGATCTCGTAGAGGCCACACCAGATACTCAAGTTGAAGTTAAGAGTGAAAAGAAATTAAGTAGTCAGATTAAGAATAGATTAAAAGACTTGAAGCAGTTTCAATAGGAAATATATGAAAAGAGCAGTGTTAAACATATTCAAATTTTTCTCCATGTTCATGTTTATAGGTTTGACAGGAGAAGCTTTTGCACAGAATGCACCGACAAATCTGGGCTTACCAGGTTTGTCAGTGAATTTTGGAAATGGTGTTGATCTTGTTGATACACTAGAGCTTACAATCCTCTTCACTGTTCTATCACTTGCTCCAGCAGTACTTATACTATGTACCTGTTTCACTCGTATTATTGTCGTACTGTCTTTTATGAGACAGGCAATCGGTACCCAAAGTATGCCACCAAATCAATTACTTGTTGGTTTCGCTTTGTTCTTATCAGTATTCATTATGCAGCCTACAGGTGAGGATATTTATAATAACGCTGTTAAGCCATATATGGATAAGAAAATTACTACAACCTTGGCACTCGATAGAATCGAGGGGTCTCTTAGAGGTTTCATGAATAAGCAGGTTAGAAAAGCAGATATAGGTCTTTTCTACGATGTAACAGGTCGACCTGCTCCAAAGACCATAGATGATGTGCCTATTCACTTTCTTATCCCAGCTTTTATTATTTCAGAATTAAAAACGGCATTTCAAATAGGTTTCTTACTTTATATTCCATTTTTAATTCTAGATATGGTTGTTGCCTCTGTTTTGATGGCAATGGGGATGATGATGTTACCTCCAGTCGTTATATCGTTACCTTTCAAACTTTTACTCTTTGTTCTCGTGGATGGGTGGCAATTGGTAACAGGATCTTTACTTAGATCTTTTAATTAGGAGTCTGTATGGACTATTTTTCAGAAATCACGAATAAAGCATTGATGATTGGACTTATGATCTCAGCACCGATGCTCTTAGGATCACTCTTTATGGGTATCATGGTTTCGATTTTTCAGGCCGTCACACAGATTAACGAGCAAACACTTTCGTTCATTCCTAAGATTCTCGTCATCATTGGTGCTCTTGTTATATCGGCACCGTGGATGAGTGATCAATTAACAGGATTTACAAGAGAATTAATTATATCAATTCCTCAATTAGTGACAGGGAGATAGAACTTAAATGACAATCGAAATTACTAACATTGTCCCAATTATTGCCTTCTGGCTTGTTTTTGTGAGACTGTTAGCTATTAATTTCCAATTGCCTATTTATGATGAGCTACCTATTCCTGTAATTGTTAAGATACTGACAACTCTAGTTATTGCGTTTTGTTTTTATCCATATGTATCTTCTCAAGTTATTAGAGATATTAACTATGTCGGGAAAGACTCTTTTTGGCTCTTAACAATAGCGTATACAGTTGTTGGCCTAACGATTGGATTTCTGGTCAAGGCTATCATGAGTATTTTCTTATCAACTGGTAGTATAATTTCCCAGCAAGTTGGTTTTGCAGCAGTTCGATATTTTGATCCATCTTCAAATACACAGGTTGGGCCATTTGAACTCGTCATTAAATGGACTTTATTAGTTACAATTGTTTCATCAGGTGCTTTGCTACCAATGTTTAAAGGTGTGTATCAATCATTCTTTTCAATTACGATGGTAGATCTCGGAAACTTTGGAAAGTCTCCAATATTTTTCATCGAAATGTTTAAGTCGATGTTTCTCTCTTCAATTTTATTGGCGTCGCCACTAATTTTTACAAATATGTTGATTATGACGGTACTTGGAATTATCGCAAGAACAGTACCCCAGATGAATGTTATTATGGTTAGTTTTTCAGTGACAATTGGACTAGGTCTTATTGTCTTTGTAGCAACAAGTGATGAATTTTTTCATGTCGCTTACAGAGTTTATACAGATAAGCTCGGTGAGTGGTTTAACTTTATTATATAGGTGATAAGTGGCAGAAGAATCTGATCAAGAGAAAACCGAAGACCCTTCCGCGCATAAGATCGAACAATCTAAGCGGAAGGGTGAGGTAGCAACATCAAAGGAATTGACTAGTGTCCTAGTTCTTTCTGCGTGTATGCTTACTTTAGGTTTATCTTTATTATTCATTTACGAGGAGCTTGAAGGCTTTTATCGTTGGATAATGACTTTAGATGTCGCAAGTGCTTTTACTGAGAAGTCACTAAAGACGATCGTTAGTAAAACAGCAACAACAATGCTCATCTGTATTGCGCCAGTGTGTCTTGTTTCTTTATGTGTTGGAGTCATCGCAAATGTCGCACAGACTGGCTTTATCTTTGCTCCAGAAGTTCTTGAATTAAAGCCTGATCGTATTAATCCAATTCAGGGTATGAAGAGATTATTCTCAATGAAGGCGCTTGTCGAAGCGATTAAAAGTATATTTAAGTTTGTTATTGTGCTTTCTATTGTTTACTACTATTTAAAAGATGAAATAGGTACTTATGTAGGCTTTCTACATTTAGACGTTTTTCAATCATTTTTACATGCTAAAGATCTTCTCATTCAATTAAGTTTCGCAATTATTGGCGGTCTTATTCTTGTTGCCATGGCTGATTTTGCTTATCAGAAATATGCTTATAAAAAGAAGCTCATGATGACAAAAGAAGAAGTTAAGAAAGAAAATAAAGAGCAAGATGGTAGTCCAGAACTTAAGCAGAGAATTAGAACAATTCAAAGAGAAATGTCACAAAATAGAATGATGCAAGACTTACCAACAGCGGATGTAATAGTTACAAACCCTACGCATATTTCGATTGTGATAAAATATGACAGTGAGACAATGGTTTCTCCAACGATTATTGGAAAGGGTGCCGACAATCTTGCAATGAAGATACGTGAGATTGCAAAAGAGAATGATATTCCAATTGTTGAAAATGTACCATTGGCACGTGCTTTGTATAAAACAGTGAAGGTGGGAGAACCTGTCCCTAGAACACTTTATAAAGCAGCGGCAGAAGTACTTGCTTTTGTTTATAAATTGAAAAATAGAAAGAAAGCTTTAGGTTAAGCAGATAAGTTAAAGGAAGTTCATGGAAGAACTACTCGGTAGATTTAAATTTTTGACAAAAAATTCTGACCTTGCGGTAGCAGTGTCATTATTTCTCGTCTTAGGTGTCATGATTATACCGATTCCACCGATATTTCTAGATTTACTTCTAGCTGTCACATTATCTATCGGTGTAATGATTCTCTTAGTTTCTGTATATACTAAGAAACCACTTGAATTCTCTACTTTCCCCTCTGTACTGCTAATGACAACTCTATTAAGACTATCTCTTAATGTTGCATCAACAAGAAATATCTTGTTAAGGGGTGGTAGTGATGGGACGAGCGCTGCCGGTGAAATTATTCGAAGCTTTGGTGAGTTTGTTGTTGAAGGTAATTATGTTGTCGGGATTATTGTTTTTATAATTCTTGTAATTATCAACTTTATGGTTGTAACTAAAGGTGCTGGTAGAGTTGCGGAAGTTGCTGCTCGATTTACATTAGATGCAATGCCAGGAAAGCAAATGGCCATTGATGCTGACTTAAATGCAGGTCT
>DDIK01000081.1 GCA_002338505.1 Bacteriovorax sp. UBA1852 | reverse complement strand
CATTGTGAAGTTCATTAGTGTTTTTGCTTTAGGACACAGTATTACCCTTATATTTGCAACATTTATGGGGATCACTGCAAATTATTGGTTAGTTGATGCTGTTATCGCCATCTCTGTAATCTATAAGGGATTTGATAATAACAATGGATTTAAAGAATACTTTGGTTTTAAAAAATCACCAAACTTACTTTGGATGGTTTTTATTTTTGGATTAATTCATGGATTCGGTCTGTCTACAAGACTTCAGCAACTACCTCTTGGAGAAAAAGGTAGTGAAATGTTAATGAGAATAATCTCATTTAATATAGGTGTTGAATTTGGACAGATTGCTGCATTGATCGTGATGTTGCTTGTTATTACTCAAATGAGAAAGCATCATATGTTTCAAAGGCTTTCAAAAGTTTTTAACGATGGAATAATGCTAGCAGGATTTATGCTTCTTTTGATGCAACTGCATGGCTACCTTCACACTTCAAGTCCGGATGAGTTTGGATTTAGTGAAGATAATCATATCCATCATCACATGAAAATGGAAAAACCAAAAACTAAACAATATAAACATGACAATTTATAGGAGAATAAATATGAAAAACTTATTACTTATTGGAACATTATTACTTTCATTCTCAAGCTTTGCTGGCCCAGGCGGTGGACATTCACATGGTCACTCTCACGGAGCACCTAAGGTTTCAAAAGAAAAAACTGGAGAAATTGGTCGTTACCATGTCGAACGTCTCGTTAACTCCGCTAAGATCGACTCTTCTTGGAAATCCTCCACTTTGGCAAAATCAGAAAAGAAAACATTTGGAAGCAAAGTAGAGTGGGTAGTGACATTCGATAATGAAAAAGGTGTAAAAGGTAAAAAACTTTATATCTTTTTAAAAGAGTCTGGCGAATTTGTCGCGGCTAATTTTACAGGGAAATAGTATGGGATTAGCAATAGGTAAAACTATTGTCGCAGCAGTATTGATTAGTTTTGTTTCTTGGCTTTCAGGAAAGAAAATAGGTTTGGCAGGGTTCTTAACAGCCCTGCCTCTTACTACTTTACTGGCACTCGCATTTTCTCATATGGAATGGGGAGATTCTAAGCAATCAGTAGAGTACGCTAAAAGCGTATTCGTTGCGATACCAGTTTCATTATTATTTTTTATACCATTTTTAATGGCAAACAAATTAAACTTGAATTTTTGGACATGCTACTCAAGCGGCATTGCTTTACTCGGAGTTGGTTATTTTATCCATACTTACTTATCTAAGTTTATTTAATTCTCGTTAATTTTTTAGTAAATAACTCTAGTGATGGAAGCCCTTTTTGTACTTTAATTAGGGCTTCCTTTTTCATTTTTGTGTTAAAAGTTTTAAGCAGCGATGAAAATATCATTTAAGGTATTAAATTTTATTTGTTATATTGACCCCGTACCATGGTACGGGGTGTATAGTATGAATATGAAAGCTTTACCTTGCAAAATCAACTTGTTTCTATACTTGGCTTTTTGGCGTGGAGCCAAAAGAATGGACTCATCGCTACGTCACTTTCGTAAGACCAGATACGAAATTTAATTTTGTTTTACTCGTATCAGATGGAAAAGATTTACATCACGATACTCTTTATCATCTAGGTATGGGAGTTTCCTCTAAAGAGAAAGTGGTTGAATTTTATCACTCTGCTGTTGAGAATGGCTTTCATATTGAAAAGCCACCCAGAACAACATGGAGAGGAACCCCACTTCATGAACTATGGCTTAAAGACCCTGACGGAACCTTGATTGAAGTCTATGCAAGGCTAACAGAGGTTGAGTTAGAGGGAATGCCTAAAGACAAAGAGCCAGTTTCTTTAGTTAAGCAAAAGTAACCATTTCATAGTTATTTAGCAATAAGCTTTTTCGTGAAGCTTTCAAGGGATGGAAGACCCTTTTGTACTTTTATAAGGGCTTCTCGCTTTACCTTCTTGTTAATAATATGAAGCGAGCCAGACCCAAGTATCAAGGAAAAAATTACTGCCAAAGCAATATCAATTATTGCGCGCATGTTACACCTTCCTTTTTAATTCACGTTTTATAATGTCTGCGATTGTGGATTTATTCCAATTCTTACCAAGCTTACTTGGTATATTTTCTTCGTTTAATTTCTCTGCAATAGAAATATATGAAAGGCCCTTGTTGCGGAGAGTTAGCATCTTCTTGATTACTTTTTGCTCTCCTTTATGGACTACATATTTAGCCCCTTCCTTTTTCATTCCATATTGGGGCAAAGGCCCTTTCCTTCCATCCTTTTCAATCTCAAGTGATCTCATGGCATCACTGATACTTGTTCTCGACCACCCTGAAATTTCTGAAATTTGATAGCTTGATAAGTCCATTTCTATGTAGAGCTTCCGTAAAAGTTCTTCGTTTTGAACCGGCTGAGCGAGGTAGTGAAAATCAAATATGGATAAGACTGCATACTCAAATAAATCATTTGAATGCTTAGAAACCTTACTATTAGAGGCCTTTCCGTTCGGACGCGGGTTCGATTCACAATTGGTTAATAGTACCTGTTTGTTAGAAGCCTTTGTTAATGGGTCATTAGAAGAGTGGTGCGCGTGGCATCTTCTTTCGTCCACCAAATGATTACTTAAAAAGCTCCATCCCAGGAGCTTTTTTTATACCAATAAAATTAAACAGTTAACTAACCGAGTTTCCTCTGGGTCGTCTTCATTATCATTCTAAATCACAGTAAATCACGTGAGTCGTAGTCAATTTGTAGTGGATGCTCATTTTGATGACTCACATTTTTAATGGTGACTACGCACCGTAGGCCACTTAGGGAGAGTGAAAATGAAGAGGAAGTTTCGTTATAGAAGGACAGCTGAGGTTAAAATTACTAATGAGGCTAGAGTCCTTAGGCAAATAAGAGTGGACGTCGGGTTTTCAATTCGTGAGACAGCTAGAAGATTGGATAAGTCTGAAACGTATATAAGACATATAGAAAACGGAAGAATAGATATTCCAAATAAGGAGAACTTGAAAAAGATCCTTGATGTTTATGAAGTAAGTTGGAGGCAATTCTCTAGTAAGGCTAAGCATAAGGTAGAATTAGACTCTAGGATTCAGTTGAAACATATTATCAATGACTTAAGTGTTGAGGAGGCTAGGATGGTTGTTAACTTTATTCATTCAATCAAGGTCTAAGGACTACGTTTGAGAATTCATTATTTTGAAATAAAAATAATGTGGTAGTCTGTCTAAATATGAGCCATGCTAAAACACTTACTATTAATAATGAAACCTATGAGTCGATTGCAAGTGCAGCGAGAGAATTTGGTATAAGTAGAAAGCTTTTGAGCAATAGACTTCAAAAGGGCTGGACGCCTGAGCAAGCAGTTGGACTTGAGCCAAAACCAAATAATCTAGGTAGAGGGAAGTCTAGAGCTGTTGAAATTGATGGTGTTAGATTTAAGTCAATTAAAGATGCAGCAGCTCACTATGGTAGAGCTTACACTCATGTAATCGAGCAAATTAAAAAGGGAAAGACGTTTAAAGAAGCACTTGGCCTTGAAAAGAACGATAATATTCTCACAACTAGAAGTCCTGAATTATCTAAACAGTGGCACCCAACTAAGAATAAAGAACTATCGCCTGAAGATGTATCTCCTGGTTCGGGTAAAAAAGTATGGTGGCTGTGTAAAGAAGGTCATGAGTGGCAAGCTGTAATCAATAGTAGAAATAGAGGAATGGGATGTCCTTATTGTGCAGGTCAGAGAGTAACTGAAGATAATAACTTTGAGAAATCCTATCCTGAACTAGTTATGGAATGGAATTGGGATAAAAACAAACGAGAGCCTAATAGATTTAGTCCAAGATCGAAAGAGAATGTATGGTGGGTTTGCTCTAAGAATCACACCTGGCAGGCTACTATCCAAAATCGTACGAGAAAAGAAAGTAGTGGGTCATGTCCATACTGTAATAATAGAAAATTATGTGATGACAACAGTCTTCAAGTTAAAAGACCAGATCTGGCTAAAGATTGGCACCCAACTAAAAATGGAGAACTCACTCCAAGTGATGTTACAGCTGGAGGAGGTCAGAAAGTATGGTGGACATGCAAACATGCCCATAGCTGGAGAGCTAGTGTTGGGGCCAGAGTAAATAGTGGGACAGGCTGTCCTAAGTGTTCTTTACAGACTTCAAGAGTTGAAATTGCGGTATATACAGAGGTTTCAGCTATCTTTGATAAGGTGTCGTGGCAAAAGAAAATAGATGGTTATGAATGCGATATTTATTTAGATGACTACAAAATCGGCATAGAAGTCGATGGTGTCTATTGGCATAAAATGAGACCCAAGGCTGAAATAAGAAAATCAGAGCAATTCGATAAACGAGGTATTCAACTATTTAGAATGAGAGAAATGGGTCTTGAGCATCTTAGTGAAAGAGATATTTCTTTCAAATGGTCGAATGACTTTCTTCCCATAATTATAGAACTTCTAAAGCAAGTTCTTAATTATGCTGAGCTTGACCAAAAGGATATCGGTTCCATTAATGATTATATTTCTGACAATAGATTAAGAAATGAGAAGCTATATAGAAAGATTGTTTCTGAATTACCAGCACCTCCTCCTGGAGAATCTCTAGGAGACCATAGTGAAAAGTTATGCAATGAGTGGGCATATGATTTAAATATTCCTTTAACTCCCAAACACTTTCGTCCAGCCTCTAACAAAAATGTCTGGTGGAGATGTGAAGTTGGACACACATGGAAGACATCTATTAATAATAGATATAGACAGAATACAGGTTGTCCAAAGTGCCCTAAAGAAAAGACTATTGTTGTCACGAAAGATTGGAATTTCTCATCTCTCTACCCAGAAGCTTCTAAAGAATGGCATCCAACAAAGAATGGTGAATTAACTCCAGGCGAAATAAGACCTAAATCAGGCCTTAAAGCATGGTGGATATGTGTAAAAGGTCATGAGTGGAAAGCATTAGCCTCTAGTCGAGCTAATGGAAGCGGATGTCCTTATTGCTATGGAAGATTTGCCTCAGATGAAAATAACTTAGCAGAAGCGTACCCTGAGTTATTAGAATCATGGGATTATAATAAAAACGTTGACCTAAACCCTTCTGAGTTAACTCCGTATGTGAATAAGAAAGTCTGGTGGAAATGTAAGGAATATTTACTTCTACTATTTTCGCCAAAAAATATAAAAACAAAGAGAAATTATCGAACTCTTGCAACTTGTGCTGTCGAGCCTAAACTTTAGTATCTCTTTTATCGTAATGTGCTTAACTCATTGTTCGTGGCGTTCGGCTCGGTTCTTCTGGGCTTCGTTTCAACCGAGTGGCCGTTTACATGTTCGCTGTTAGATTGATTCCATTCTCATCTTGCCCCCGGCGCTTCTCGTCTCTCATCTTCAAGCTAAAGATTGCTTTATTTCACCGTCCACTTTTTATATTTAACATATTTATGATAGGAATGGATTGCTGAAAAATTCTAAGTTATTGAAAGAGGAATATTATTTCTGTAGTTTTTTATATTAGAAGTAGGGATTCCTTATGACCATAAGTGTTTGATATTATGATTCTTAAGTGTGCTAAGAGTGACATTTATAGTATCATATGATACTATCATATGATGAAGCCACCATTTGTTATAACACCGAAAATTAACAATCTCGCCTTGGAAATCTCGAAACTTTTGGGGAAATTAGAAGCCACGATACTAAGTGTGCCAAATCCGAAGTTAAGACGAAAGAATAAGATTCGCACAATAAAATCAACCCTAGCAATTGAAGGGCATACTTTTACTGAAGAACAAATAACATCGATTCTTGAAGGTAGGAGAGTGATTGGAACACAAAAAGAATTACTAGAAGTTGAAAATGCAATAAAACTCTATGACTCAATGGATGATTTTAAATCAAGCGATGTAAGAGATTTCTTTAAGGCACATAAAATATTAATGAAAGACCTTTTAGCAGACGCAGGGAAATACCGTTCGAAAAATGTAGGAGTTCTTGCAGGAACTAAAGTAAAGCACGTTGCTCCAAAACCTATCTTTGTTCCAGAATTAATGGAAAAAGTATTTGAGTGGATAAGGTCAGAAAAAGAAGTTCATGCGCTTATTTTAAGCTCTATTGTTCATTACGAGATTGAGTTTATTCATCCATTTGAAGACGGTAACGGAAGAATGGGACGCTTTTGGCAGGCACTTATTTTAAAGGAATATGATGACTTTTTTAGATTTGTCCCAATTGAAAGCTTAATTGAGAAAAATCAGCAAAGATATTATAAGG
This sequence comes from Bacteriovorax sp. UBA1852, assembly GCA_002338505.1. GTDB lineage: Bacteria > Bdellovibrionota > Bacteriovoracia > Bacteriovoracales > Bacteriovoracaceae > Halobacteriovorax_A. The sequence goes on along the minus strand of DDIK01000081.1, from coordinate 10,652 downwards.
CGTTGGAGCTTTCAGATAAGGCAGGGGAGAGTACATCATTTGTTGAATTTATGTTGGAAGTAATCATAGCATCTCTTGAAGAGATGTCATCTGAGCTTGTCGGTGTGACAAATACTAATGATGATCGCATAGAGAAAGCAAAAATTAATTTCGAGGATAGTTTATTCTCACGTAAAGATTATATGGAGCTTTTTAAAAATATCTCCTCCGCTACAGCAAGTAGAGATCTAAAAGATGGTCTTGATAGTGGAGTTCTTAAAAAAAGTGGTAAAGGTAACCAAACGAAATATTTCTTTGTTTAAAAATTACTAAATGAATATTTACTTCTACTATTTTCGCCAAAAAATATAAAAACAAAGAGAACTTATCGCACTCTTGCAACTTGTGCTGTCGAACCTAAACTTTAGTATCTCTTTTATCGTAATGTGCTTAACTCATTCTTCGTGGCGTTCGGCTCGGTTCTTCTGGGCTTCGTTTCAACCGAGTGGCCGTTCACATGTTCGCTGTTAGATTGATTCCATTCTCACGTCCACTTTTTATATTTAACATATTTATGATAGGAATGGATTGCCAAAAAGCTTTAAGTTATTGAAATAGGAATATTATTTCTGTAGTTTTTTATATTAGAAGGAGGGATTCTTTGTATACTGAAGTGAACATTTCTATTCATTTCTTATAATTTTCTTATTTTTTGTCTACCTCAGTAGACTTTTGTTGATAAAAACATGAAAAGGTATATAATGTATACTGGAGTGTACATATGAGTAAAGAAATATCGGTTATAAATGACAGTAAAAAGATAGCATCAATGATTAAAAAGATCAGAAAACAAAGAAAGATCACACAGACTGAGCTTGCTGATTATGCAGGCTTATCGCGATCAGGAATCGCAAAGATTGAATCTGGCGCAAGTGACATAAAACTTTCAACTTTGATCTCTATCGCAAACTTACTTGGCCTTGATCTATATTTAAAAGATAGAGGTAGCGAGCGAGGAGAATAGCTATGAGTGAAAGCCTGAATCTTTTTTATAATGAAGAACTAGTCGGTGTGTTAATTGAGGATGATGAAGAAAGATTATCCTTTTCATATGCGAAGAGTTGGTTAGAGAAGAAAAGTTCTTTTACTATTTCAATTAATCTACCACTGAGAGAAGACTCCTTTGGTCACATGCAAACGAAGGCGTTCTTTGAAAATCTTCTTCCCGAGGGTGAAGTTAAACAGGCCATTGAGAGCTTATCCGAGAAGAATGTGACAGATGAATTTCATTTTTTAAAAGAATTTGGAGTTGATTGTGCAGGTGCTTTTACTTTAAGTCCCATGGACGAAGTGCAAAAGGTCGATAACTTTAAATCTTCTGAAATAGAAATTGAAAAAATTTATGAATTCCTAAGAGATAAAAGACCACTCACCGGAACAATTATCAGTGAGGAGGGCGGACGTTTTTCTCTCGCTGGTGCTCAAGATAAATTTCCTGTTATATATAAAGATAAGAAATTTTTCATTCCTCTTAATGGAGAGCCAACAACACATATATTAAAACCTCATGTTCGATATCATCGAAATACTGAGGATACTCCATATAATGAACATTTTTGCATGAAGCTCGCTGGCCTCATAGGTCTCAATGTTCCAAAGACAATTTTGATCGAAGGCGAATATCCTTTGTATATTGTCGAGCGATTTGATCGTAAGATCGTGAAAGAAAATACCATTAGAATACATCAAGAGGATTTTTGCCAAGCTCAGGGGCTAACTTCAAGAAAGAAGTATGAAGAGGATAGTGGGCCTAAACTATTTGAAAACTATAAATTGATTAAGAATAATAGTGCCGTTCCACTTAAAGACTTGTCTCAATTCTTGAGATGGTTTTGGTTTAACTTATTAATTGGAAACAATGATTGTCACTCAAAGAACCTAAGCTTTCTCCATACTGATAAAGGAATAAGGTTATCTCCTTTTTATGATCTTCTTTGCACTTCAATTTATAAAGGGCTTACAAAGAAATTCAGTTATACAATTGGTGGTAATCACGACTGGCATAAATTAAAGACAAAGAACTTTGAGATATTGGCAAGTGAACTAGAGATAAAGGAATCGCTTCTTTTTAAAGAAGGTCAGAATGTGATTGAGTTAATATCGAAAGAAATTGACTCTCTTGTTGATGAGTTTGAAGAAAGATATGGAGAAATTGAGACAGCAAGATTGATTAAGGCTGAGTTTTATAAGAGAGCGAAGCATTTACAAAAGAATATAGAGGGACTTAATTAATTTAAATACTAAAAACAACAAAAGCTTCAAAGAAAGCTCTTGCGATTAGAATCCTCCGAATGACCGGTGTTAATAGTGTTTTCGTGCGGGGGATATCTCTGCGTACTCCCTGTTTTGGCTATTTTGGCTGCACTCAAAAATCTACTTTAATGTTTTTAGAGTGTTACGAACAGGAGGCCCCACCACCATCGGATTCCGATGGTAAACACCTCTTTTATCAAAACATTTTTAAAGTCAGCTACGTAATTACTTTGGTTTAATTTGTTAATTATAAGAAGAGAAAGATAAGTTTCGATTAAGATTTTAAGTATAGTTTTTCTAAAAAACTAAAGCCTTACTCACGTTAAAGCTTGAAATGTCTTGTAGGACTATATGTCAGCGTCTTTTTTAAAATTAATTAATCATTAAGGAAATAAATACCGGAGGTACAATACTTGATGTCTTTTATTTTTCTATTAGTCTTAAAGAACTAGGAGAAATTATGAAGAAGTATTTAATGTTTGTAATAACAAGCTTCACGTACGGAGCTATGTTTGAATGTCCAGTAGATGAAAACCTTTCTGAATGTGAGGCTCTTGCATTTAAATCATGTGGAAACCAAGTTGTTAAAGAGAAGCTTGATAACGGTAATATAAAGTTCTCTTGCCATGATAAAAGTAAGATAACAGAAAATGAGAAGAAAGTAGAAAAAGAAGAACAGGTCGAGCAAGAAAAGTCTTATGTTGATAGCTCTTTTTCTGGGTGGAAGCCATTGATTGGATTTGGCTTTAGTGGCGGAGCAACAGTGGAGTCTAGTTTACGAGTTTATGATAGGGATGATGGAAACACTTATAGAGGTGATGTTGAATTTGAAACCGACTCTACTTTCAATATAAGTTTTGAAATGAGAAGCCTAAATCGAAATGGCTGGGGAGTGTCTCTAGGACTAGAATATGATTTTAAAAGAGAAGTCGAGTCAGGAGTTATACGACTTGGGAATAGTACCGTTAATGTGAGTTCTTCAGGTAATCCTGATCAATATAGCACAACCACAATCTATTATAACTTCATCTATATGTGGGAGAGTGTTTATATTCCTTTTGGTTTTAATATTAGTTCTATAGACTATGAATCAGGAGGCACGGAGATCGAAGCATCATCAGGTTTAGGTGTTCAATTTGGAGTTGGAGTCTTTGTAAATAACAACTTCGCAATCGAATTCATCGCAAGAGGCATAGCTTTTGAACTAGAATATACTGTTGACAATCTAGATGTTTTCTTTGAAGAAGGCGTAGCCGCAGACGTTGGCATAAGACTCCGTTACGTTTTGTAGATTTTTTTGTACTCTGTACGTAAATTGATGTGGTGTTTACTGAAGAATTCTGGTGGCACCTTTTATTGAGGGATTGAGAGCTTTTATTCGTTAAGGAGAGCATTAGTATGGATTGGTCAGTTTTTAGTGCAACATTTGTTACAATCTTTGTTGCTGAGATTGGAGATAAAACCCAATTCGCAGCAATGGCCGCGGCCTCACAAACTAAGTCAACTTACTCAGTCCTAGTCGCTACAATCTTGGCCTTGGCATTAGCTGCTATCATTGGAGTCGTCGCTGGTACAGTCATGAGTAAGTATATTGATCCTAGTAAAATGAAGGTGATATCTGGAAGTGCTTTCATCTTAATGGGAACTTGGATTCTATTTAAGTCATGAAAAGAGGAAAAGAGAAAAGAGGTACGTACAGACTAAATCTGTGTGCTGCGTAGTCGCTACCAAGAGATAAATAGAAGGACTGGCTTCTTGGCCAGTCCTTTCGAGATTTTACAATAATATAACTTATAGTTGTTGCATGTAGATTTTATTCAAATCAAATACCTTAAGCTCATGATAAACTTTGTAAATTGAGGCTTTTATCCACCCAATCTTTCTTTTGTATTTTTCATCGAACTTAGTGTTGTAGTCTTTAAGAAGAATGTCATGCTCACCAGAACAAGAGTTTAGGTTACATGCAAGTGATGTTGCTCTATTTGTTTTAAGCAAGTTAATTCTATCGTAAGCTATTTCTTTTAGAATAATGAAAAGAGCATCAATTATACTAAAGAGTTAGAAGTTGCTCACCACCACCATGGTGCGTATTGCCAATCATCTGTACTTTCAGAAAAATCTTGGAATGAAATTTATTTTTATACTATTCTTCATAGTGAGTTGCTCTCACGTTAAAAAAGAAAACTCTGAAACGTTTAAACTAATTCAGGAGATTGAAAATACTTTGGAAGTTAGAGTTGGAGTGTTTGCTTTCCAAACTACAGGGAAGAATATTTCCTATAGAGAAAATGAACGCTTTCTCATGTGTAGTACATTCAAACTTCTTTTATGTGCTCAGCTTTTAGATAGAGTGGCTAAAGAAAAAGAAAGCTTGGAAGAGTTTGTTAGGATTTCTAATAAAGATATAATTCAATGGTCTCCAGTCACAAAAAAGCATGTAGGAAAAAAAATGTCGTTGGGTGCATTGTGTAAAGCTACAATCCAAATGAGTGATAATACAGCTGCAAATAAACTTCTGAAGAAGATGGAGGGCCCGAAGGCTTTAACGAGTTATCTTCGAGAACAGGGCGACTTAATTACGAGATTAGATAGGTACGAGCCTTCTCTAAATGTGTTGAATGGTGAGATGGACACAACAACTCCTTCATCAATGACAAATACTATTAAGAAAGTTTATTCAAAAAGATTAGATAATTGGTTAAGAGGAGCAAAGACTGGGAAGACAAGACTTAAGTCTGGCTTGCCGACAAATTGGGCTTTTGCTCATAAGACAGGTACTTGTGAGGGTGGTCCTTCTAACGATGTTGGAATTATTTATCCAGTATCTGGAGAACCAATTTATGTTTCCGTATTTGTTGAAGGAGAAAATGCTTCATTTAAGCAGCGTGAAAAAGCACATCAGAGTATTGCTAGGCTAATCACCAAGTATTACTCAAAATAAAGCCCTCTGTAGTAATTTCGGTTTTTTCCTCAGCAATTTAGAATTGTTGGGAGGTTTTTACCGTCTCTACCATCCACTACTCCCTTCAATCTCAGAAAGCTAAATTAAGGCGGCTCTGTAATAAAATTCAATGCTTACGTCTTTTTTAAACTTGTTTCGATGAGCAGACTTTGAGTATTCTACATTGTTATTTGCACACATACTCAAAAGAGTATATACTCATTATGGTATGTGGGACGTGTTTGAAAAAAAATCCATTTCAAAAATCATAAAAAAAGCTCCAAAAGATGTTGTAAAAAAATATGAAGCTTGGAAGAGGATTGTTGAAATATCTGGGCCGGAAGGTTTAAAGTTAATCAGAGGTTTTAGAGATGAAGCCTTAAAAGGTAATTGGAAAGGTTACAGATCTTCAAGGTTAGGCATTCAATGGCGAGTGATTTATAAAATAGAAAACAATGTATTAGAAATACATGTATTTGAGATAACACCACATAAGTATTAAGTAGGTATATTATGACAAAGAAAGATTTAGTAAAAGCAAAAGTAAATATAAAAATGACTCCTGGGGAGATGCTTAAAGTTTTACGTGAACTACAAGAACTATCTCAGAAAGAGTTAGCTGAACTCTCTGGGATGACTCAAAGTAATATTTCTGCTCTTGAAAGTGGAGTTAGACAAATTGGAAGAGAAAGGTCTATTGCGCTGGCGAAGGCTTTAAAAGTTCACCCAGCAGTTATACTGTTCCCTGACTTTGATATAAGTGAAGTTGCCTAGAGTTTTAAAATCATATAGACAATCCAGCAACCTTGAGTGATCTTCAGTCATGAGCTATCATCAAATAATGAATAAAGAAGTTGAGGCAAAGTACAAGAGTTATCCTCCCATGGTGAAGAAAGAGATGTTAGCTCTTAGGAAAATAATTTTAGAAATAGCCAATAAAGATAAGGATATCGACTTTACCGAAGAGGCATTAAAGTGGGGTGAACCAAGCTTTATGACAAAATCCTCTGGTAGTACCCTGAGAATAAACTGGCAGGAAAAGTTTCCCGAAAGTATTAGTGTCTTTGTTAATTGCCAGACTAAGCTTATTTCGATGTTTAAAGAATTGTACCCAAGCGACTTTGAATATGTGGGAAGTAGAGAATTAAGACTGCCATTAAAGGGAAAATATTCTAAGTTTAAACTTAAGAAATGTTTTGAACTCGCGCTTAAGTATAATCTAGTAAAGGATAGTTTCTAAAAGGAATAAACGTATGAAACTTGGTTATAGCTTATTATATGTAAATGACGTTTCTACAACAATGGACTTTTATGAAAAGGCATTTAGGTTAGAAAAAGGATTTCTTCACCCAGAAGGCGATTACGGTGAAATGCTTACAGGTGAAACCAAATTAGGTTTTGTTAGTCATAAATTAGCTGGTTCCCATGGCTTTTCGTACAAAAAACAAACTACAGCTGAGCTGCCTTCGTTTGAAATCGCTTTTGTTGCTGAGGATGTTGAGGGTTCATATAAAACGGCTTTAGAAAATGGAGCTATTCGTGTCAAGGAGCCCGAAGTAAAGCCTTGGGGGCAGACTGTTTGTTATGTTAAAGATAATAACGGTTTTCTAATTGAAATCTGCTCCCCAATTGACTGATAAAAGATTTCTATAAGCAAGAAATAAAACTTAAAACTAAACTCTGGCTCAACAATTGCTTTAGTTTATAACATCTTTCAGTGAAAAAAATTGTCATTGGAAAAGTGTTGGAAAAAATAATAGACTGAAATAAGTCACGGATTGAATTGGTGAAAGGGGTAAATATGAACGCTAGAGGAAGTTGTCTCTGTAAAACTGTTGAGTTTACGACTCAGATTTATATAGATGCTAAGCCAGAGAATTACGCTTTTTCAAATAAAACTAAAAATATGACTGAGAAAGAAGTTTTGGAAGCTTTTGGAATTTGAGATGAATAAAACAACAACTCAAAAGATGTTAGATACTTTGACCTAAGTGGAGCTTTATACAAGAAAATTGAAGAAGAGTAGCAATGAGTGAATATATAGATAGATTTAAGGATATTTGTAAATGATTCTCAATAAGCTTTACACCAAAAAATAAAAAAAATCGTACTCATGACATAAACTTTACAAAAAAATAACAAAGTAGCAATTGTCTTCAAAAATATTTCATGTAAGATTGTTAACTTAGTTAACTATTAAGAAGGTTATCTTGTGGTCAAAGAACATGTTTCAAAGAGATTTATAGAAGTCATCCCGCTGTCGATGGGGCTTATCAAGTCTTATATTCGCTCAGAAAGTGAAGTCGAAATTAGTTTTCCTAAGTATCGGATCTTGGGAGAGGTGATACGCGGTGCGAACACTGTTAGTGATCTCGCTGAAGTTATGTGTGTCTCCCGTCCTGCCATCTCAAAGCTCGTAGACTCCCTTGTCGAAGAGGGAGAATTAATTCGAAGCCCTTGTAAGAAGGATAGAAGAGTGACGTACTTAAATGCCACCAAAAAAGGTAAGAGATTGTTTCAAAAGGTCAGGGGCGCAGCAAGCAAGAGGTTTGTTGAGAAACTTGAAAATATAGACGAGATAGAATTAGAGAATTTAGAAGAGGCCTTATCTGTCATAGAAAGGTTTGTTAAGAATGCACAGGAGTAAAAGTTGAAAAGTGTTGTCGCTATTTTAATGAGTCTTAACTTATCATTATTTGCTAGTAATAAGGATCATCATGCTGGAGCCGTAGACGAGCTCTATTTGAAATCCCTTAATAAATCAAAGCAGGTTGAAGTTTATAACCTTACTAAGAAAAAGGCCTTGTCTGATCTTTCAAGTATACAAGCAAGGCTCTATCCAAGCTTAGATATTGTTAACGCAAATACCTATGAAAGTGATTCAACAGCGAGTGATCCAAGTAATACTGATAGTAACTCTGAACTATACTTATCAATGCAGCAAAAACTCTTTCAGGGGGGAGCGGAATTTGCACTTTTAAAATATAAGAGTGTTATTCCCAAAAAAGCTGACGCTCTCATGAATAACAGTCTTGCTGGGTATTATAGGGAGTTTACATCTTTGTATTTTCAGGTTTCCTCAGCAAAAGAGGAAGAAGATAAGGTTAGGGCATTACTAAGTAACCTGCGAAAGCGAGTTAAGATTGTAAAAAAAAGAACCAGAATTGGCCGAGATAGAAAAGCTGATCTCTACGCTCTTGAGTCACAATTACACCGACTTGAAGCAGATCTCATCGCCAGCGAATCGCAACTAACTAGTGCCATGACGAGATTTAAAAACTTTTCTGGAATAGATTCTGTAGATCAGATTAAAGATAGTATTGACCCGTTGGCACTTCATTTAGCTCGAGAAGTCGATCTTGAAAATACCCCTGAGCTTACAAATTTAAAATATGATTATGAAACGGCATTACTGGAGAGTCGAATTGAAAAGTCGACCTATTATCCACAAGTAAATCTTGGGGCAGCATACAATCTTAATAAGAATGATTATGACAAAAGAGACTGGGCATTAAGTCTTAATGTGACGCTTAATCTATTAGACTTTGGAGATCGATCTTCAAAGGTTACAAGCAAAAATATTCAAGCTCAAATCGAGAATGCAAAAATTTAATATAGTAGACGTAATATCAAAAATAGCTGGAGTGAGTATTTAAAGAATTTTGAGAATAAGAAAACTGAACTCAAAACTCTTAAAACCGCTCTCAAGAGAAGTCAAATTTCTTATCAAGAACAGCTTAAGGATCTTAATCAAGGACTTGTCACACAAATTGACGTTATTCGATCTCTTGATGATGTGATTAGTCTTGAAAAGCTTGTGATCAGATCATCACTTGATGTTAAGTCTCTTTATTACCAGGCAAATGCATTTCTTGGAAATATTCCAAGTCTATAACTTATAAAGGATACTCAATGAAGTTATCATCTATATCAATTAAGAATCCTGTTTTTTCTTGGATGCTCATGTTCTCCCTTATTTTATTTGGGATACTCGGATTTAATCAATTAGGAATAAATGAAAATCCAGATGTAGACTATCCATCGATTTCAATTTCATACGAGTATGAAGGAGCAACGCCAGAAGTTGTAGAAAAGGATGTTCTTGAACCAGCTGAGTCAATTCTTGTCTCTATGCAGGGGATAAAGGATATGACTTCAACAGCTGGTCGAGGCCAAGGTCGTATTGAATTAGAGTTTTCACTAGAAAAGAATATCGACTTTGCTCTTCAAGAAGTTCAGACACTTCTAGGTAGGGCCCAAAGACTCCTTCCAGATACTGTAGAAACACCTACGGTAACTAAATCAAATGCAGCAGATGATCCTATTATGTATCTGGCTCTTGTCTCAACAACATTAAGTGAAAGAGAGTTAAATATACTTTTAAAAGATGGTGTCATTGATCAGTTAACTACTATTGAAGGCGTATCTGAGGTCAGAGCATTTGGTTCTCGTGATCCGATGATGAGAATTGATGTAAACGCGAAAAAGCTTGAGTCTTTTCAGCTTACTCTTTCTGATATTGTTGAAACACTTGAAAGAGAAAGTGTTGAGCTTCCAGCAGGGAAGTTTGAAAACCCTGAAACTGAAAAAAGTTTAAGAGTTTTGGGTGAGGGAAGGACTGTAAAAGACTTTAAAGATATGATTATCTCTCGAAGAGGTGGGCGTGCTAATTATGTTGCCATTCGTCTTTCTGAAGTTGCTAATATCCATGCAGGTGTAGAAAATAGAACAAGAATTTCCAGAGTAAATAAAACGCCGTCACTTTCTATGCCAATCTATAAGCAAAGAGGGGTTAACGCGGTTGATGTTGCTGATAGGGTTAAAATACGTGTTCAAGAGATTTCTAATAATCTTCCTGATGGTACTAATCTCTCCGTTAACTTTGATAGAACATCTTTTATTAGACTCTCAATTGATGAGCTATTACAAAACTTAGTGTTATCAGTTCTTCTGACTTCTCTTGTTTGTTGGCTATTTCTAAACTCCATGTCTGCGACAATTAATATTCTTTTAGCAATCCCAACGGCCATCATTGGAACTTTTGCTTTCATGCATTTACTGGGCTTTTCTTTAAACACATTCTCACTCCTTGGACTTACTCTTGCTATTGGGATCGTTGTTGATGATGCCATTGTTATGCTAGAAAATATTGTTCGTTATGCTAAGAAAGGTCATGATAAGGTTCAGGCAGCATTTAAGGGAAGTAATGAAATTGCGTTTGCAGTTCTTGCAACCACTGCAGTTTTAATAGCGATATTTGCACCTATTACAATGATGCCGGGGATAGAGGGAAGATTTTTTAGAGAGTTCGCACTAACGATTTGTATCGCGGTTAGTTTATCTTCTCTAGAGGCGCTAACTCTTGCACCTATGAGATGTTCTCAATTTCTAAATGTTAATTCTAAGGGGATATTCATTC
>DDIK01000032.1 GCA_002338505.1 Bacteriovorax sp. UBA1852 | reverse complement strand
GTAAGATAGGAATGAATCACTTCCTTGTTTGGAATGAAAAGGTCTTTGCTCCCCTACTCTCAAAGATTGAAACATTTAAACCTATTTCAAACAGAAAGGCCTCTTCGCTGCTCGATGATTTTTCAAGCTAATAGTGTCTTAATCTTTTACATAGCTTGTATTCTTTTCATTAATTAAATTATTACACCTTTTATTGTTTATTATATAAAGACTAACCACTTAAAACTTGATCACCTGTTCAAAATTTAAACACTCACATCAATAAGTATCTAAAAAGTAGACTAAAATCTTGGCATCTATCTTGCTCCTTAATACATATCTAAATTAAAAGAAATGTTCTGGGGAGGACACATGAAAAAGCAAAATATAACACTAACGATTTTTGGCTGTATGCTAATATCGACAGGGTTTGTCTCTAACGAACTCGAAAAACTATCCTATGAAAAATCACATAAAGAGATTAGTAGGTCTGTAGCGCAGGTACTAATGGATCAACAAGAAGAAGATATTCAGGTTTCCATTATGAAGGACTTAGACATATACATGAATAATATGGCTGAATTAAAAACAATACCAACGCCTAGAAGATCAGCTGCTATAATAAATGACATTATTGCTGCTATAAATGCTGGTGGTAATAAAAGAGTAGACCTTGTGAGATCTCTAAATGCTGCTGCTGATAAGATTGATGATCTTTTAATCAATAGAATGCAATTACTCAAGAAACTTGATCAAAAGTCTGCAGATGTAGTTGATCTTAAAGAGATTGCAACCTTGCTAGAAAGGGATAAAAAAGAACAAGCGAGAGTCATCGACGGCCTAGGTCAACAAGTAGATGACTTAAATAAGAAGAATAAAGAACTTCAAAGCCAACTAGCAGAGAATTCTGTAAAGTCTCAAGAGTTAACGGGTCAAGATGTAGAAATGCTTTCACAGATTATCGAAGAGATGAGTCAAAAAAATATAGAGCTTAATAAAAAAGCAGAGCAAGGTGATTTAGATATAAATCTACTAGCTGAAGTAATAAAAGACCAAAATCAAGTTATTACTGATATGCAAAGTGAATTAAACACTCTTCTTGCAGCTAAAGCTTCAATAGAATCAGCAATGGTATCTGTCGAAGAATTCGAAAAAGTAAAACTTGAAAGAGATATCGCAGTTTGTAAGAATGAAGAATTACTTGCAAGCGCTGAAGAGCTTCAAGAGAAACTTGATGATCTGCAAGCAGTAGCGAAAAAAGCTGAAAAAGCTCAAGTGTCAGATGATGACGATGATAAAGCTGACGAAGACAATGACGATAGTGATGAAGAACTTGTTGCTATCAATAAAGTATCAACAAAGGATCTCTTTAAAATTATCAACAAGAGATATGAGGAAGACTTCATTACGAGTAGAATGATGCAAGCACTATTTGCTCAACAAATGGGAACATCACTTTTTAATAATTCTTCAACATATATGCAACCAGAGCAGCGATTTCAAAGTATGGTAGGTCATATAGACTTTATAAGAGAGCAAAATAGACAATTTGAATATAGAAGATCAAATACTCAATCCAATTCTACAGACTACACATATATTGATAGTGACTTTTTTAGAATGAAGAGTTCATTCCCGTCATATAAAGAGATAAATAATAGTTTTAATACTCAATATATAAGTGGACAAAAGCGACTTTTCTCTCCAAGTGAAAGCTATGATCCATCAAGGTATAATATGATGGAAAAAGGCTTTAACTTCGAGAGATCTAATATCTTCAGTGCACCTTCAATTGGAACATCTGACTTCACACCAGAGTCGATCATTATAAGCTAAAACATATAAGGCCCGTAAATCACGGGCCTTCTCTATTCTCCGACTACTTCACGCCGGTATAAATTTCCACTTTTATCTAAATTTTTATATTTAATTAACGATACATATTTTATCCAATCACATTCACTTAGTATGAGTGAATTTAACCAGGAAGGGATTCCACACAGTAAGTATTGTGGAGTGAATATGAAGATGAGGTTAACACCAAAAAAGAACATTCAAAGAATCATTAAAAAATGCCACATGTGTGGACATGTTAATGAGGCCCAAAGAGAGCCTGAGAAATGTACGAAGTGTGAAAAATCTTTTCTACCGTTAAACTACTTTGGAAAAGTACATGCGAAGAATAGTAAAGATTTCGAAAAATTATTTTGTAAAGCATCTGAGTTACATGAACAAGATCTCATAAAAGGACTCTATGTTCTTTGGTAATATTTTATAGGAGAGATTCTTCTCTCCTATAAAATATTTTTACATGATTCTAACTACCTTTCTATATCATTTTTTCTTATCCTTAGGAATTGAGATACTTCTTAAAATGATTATCAACTGTCTAAGTTTTATACGCATCAATAGATTTTACACCTTCTTATCAAAATGACATTAAAAGCTGCAATAATATGACTACTTTAAAAAAATAAAGATCATTGCCATAAAAGGAGTAATATTATGAAGAAATTATTAGTTGGGTTATCCCTTACAGCTACTTTACTAGCTGCAAATGCGCAAGCAGGAATACTTATCGCAGGCGGAAGTCAATTGATGGCAGACAGTTATGACAGGAGTTTCTATAACAAAGTTTCTATGTATACAACGGTAGGAACTATGGGGACGCTATTAACAGGAATGGTTGTTTACGGAACGTCTTGGGCACCCCTTCTTCCTATATTATTGCTTGATAAAGAAGCTACTGCAGCAGACATTCATAGCACTTTAGAAAATAACCTTCCAGAAATGAAAGGACATTCTGTGTTGGATGAGGTTACAGGTATAATTGTACATAATAAAAAAGATGTAGCAGAAGGTGAAGAGAAAATTATTGTATTATCAGATAAAGAGATTGATGAACTATTCTTAAGACATGGTGTTGATAAGGAAAGTGACAACGCTTTAAGTCTTAGAACATTACTTGCTAGTGATAACATAAATGAACTTAAGGAACTTAAGGAATAAGTTTATGTTTAAACATGCTTTTTTGTTACTTTTTTTGGGGACTATTTCTATGAGTAGTTCCCACGCTCAAAACTTTATGATTCATGATTCAGAAAAGAACTGTAGTACAATCATGAAATATAAAGAGATGAGCAAAAAATCTGCAGAGCCTTTTTATAAAAAGCTAATGGGATTGTTTAAAAGCAACTCTTTAAAGATTGTAACAAAGAAGCTCAAAACTAAAACTCAATACTACGTTGATAAAGATAAATTACGAAACTATGTCTTTCTTTATAAACCTTTGAAAAGTGGAGATGTCTTAGATCGTCACAGAGGTGAACTAAAGAATATAATGAATCAGATATCTATTCAGGATAAGAACATAGAAAAGTTGGTTGAGTCCAAGTCAATTGCTGAGTGCCGATCGTTATATGATCAGTTTCCAGTTGATGAAAATTATTATAATAATCTAAAAAAGTCTCTTAAAAATAATAAACTCGCACTTGATTCTGTTGGTAGCGAGATTGTTTTAAATAGTATACTTGAGCTTGAAGAAGAAGAATCTCTATACAACTCATGGACAATTCTATATCAAACAGAACTAAACTCTTTACAAGAAATTTTAAACAGTCCGGATACTGGCAGTGTTGTCATTGTGTCTCATGTATCAGAAAGGGGCCAATTATTCGATAGCAGAGGACGAGGAATACCTAGGGAGATCTTTAAAAAAGTGTCACCTTCAATTCATAGCATAAATTTTTATTCATGCTTTGGTGAAAAGCTTTTAGATTTTTATAAACTTGGGAATAACACGCAAAAGAGAAGCTCCGCACATAAACGACTCGATATTAGTTACGCAAAACAAAACATGAATAATGATAAATTATCCCCTCATCTATTTAAGAAATATTTCAGCAAGATCGACTTCAAAGGGGCCACTAGATTACAAAAACTTAGTCTTGATAGTGACATAAAAGATATCTCTTTTAAAAAGTGTGAGCTAAAGATTAACACGAATGATAAATCAGCTGATTACTTTGTTATGTTAAATGATTATTTTATTGCCAATCCAACACATAATAGAAATATATATAGCTTTCCCTGCTATTATCTTGATAAAGATAAAGGAAATAATATAGTTCGAGCCTATAAAGGTTCAGGAAAAGACTTTAGTAAAATCCAATTTTCAATTGAAGTAGATAATCCAATTATCGAAGAATATTTCTATCGCACAGACGGAGCATTTCAAGGTGCATTCTTAAATTTCTAGTTTATATTCAACTCGTATAAAAGACCACTAACGTATAAATCCATGGGACATCATATTATTGGCCTTCTGTTTCCCCTATGCCTATAAGCTGAGCCCTTTCAATATCTTATATATTCTCATTCGTTCTGGATATCAGTAATTCCGGATAGATAGTCAATGTACCTTGAGTTCTAAGTCAACAACGCGCCATGTAAACACTACACACCCAATTGAAAATTCCAAAAAAAAAACATAATGTCTCGCGTCACAGGGGACTATTTAAAAACTAAAATGCACTATGCCATTCAGAGGACTTTATGAAAAAAACAATTAAAACATTCATTATAACAATTGTTTCTTTAAATATTGTAGCAGGTGTTTTTGATAAGAACGAAGTCACAATGAAGAGATTTCTTAATCATGACTACGTCGTTAGTATCAATATGGAAAACAAGAACTTTACGAAAGAAGCTTGTAGAGCTGTAAAAAAAACACTCAGAGATATCTTTAAGAGCAAAGACAATCGCAGTAATACTCATTCTAAAAACGCTGAATGTCTATATAACTCAAAGCTAAAAAGAAATGAGCTAAGTGAGAAACATGAGTATCTTATCGAACTCAATGAAACCGACAAAGGACTATTAGACATTAGAGTATCTAATCTTCAACCTTCAGAACATGACTTTGAATCTTTGAGTTGGACACTTAAAAACGAGAATAAAACCAGCACCCTAAACTTCATTAGCATAGCAACGGCAAGAATTGCAGATTATGAAATAAACTCCGAGGCATACAAGAACCTTCTTTTCTACCAAGCGATAAAGAACAATAACGAATATAACGTTATTGATGATAATA
>DDIK01000109.1 GCA_002338505.1 Bacteriovorax sp. UBA1852 | reverse complement strand
AGACGAAGTGATCTTTAGTGGTCGATCTATTATGGCTTCTAATAATTCTGAAGTGATGAAAAAGCTCTTAGATGAGGAATCATCTAAGGCCAAGGTAAGAGTTGGTACAAAATTAGTCGCAAAACATTTAGGTATTCTTTTAACCGCGTATGGAACATATAGACTACTTAGAGATAAGCAGGGTGAATTTGTAGCCTACTTAACCGCAGCGGCTTCATATGCGGTGGCAAATAAGGCGGTAGAAGCAATGGAGCTCGCTGATTTACGATCATGGGGTGGTATTCATGACTATGTCGATTTTGTTCCATTGTCTCTGAAGAAAGGCGACTATACACTAGACTATCTTGGAAATAAAATTCCTTTTAAAGTTACCGGACAAAAAAAGCAAATTATTCCTTTAGTACTCTAGAATCAAATAAATGCTAAAATAATCATATGTTTATTAGTCTCTCAAAATTTAAGCTCAAAGGGGAATTTGAAAGAATCGTTATGATAACGGTACTTCATTTATCACTCTTTTTGATCGCTAAGTTCTACGAGTTTATTCGCTATGAGTTTTCTTTTCTTTCTTTTATTGGATTAATTCTGTGGTTTGTCTATTCACGCTTCTTCTATAAAACTGTGAAGAATCTCTTTTATACTTATTGGACGATGACATTAATTACATCATTATTTTTAATTTCTGATTTATACTCATCACTGGTAACTTATAACGATTTATCACTTTTTTATTTCTATGGGTTATCTTTATTATTGCTTGTTATAAATTCCTATATGCTTAGAACACCTCTTTTTTATCCAATGGTATCTTGGTGGGAATATGACTTTCGTTATCGTAATGATGTTAAGGCAACAATTAAGTATGGAGACGCATCCGATGAGGGTCGCATTGTTGATATTCGAGGTGAGGCCGGTGGAATAGCTTTCTTTGAAGATCTTGAGATTGGATCAAAAGTTATGGTGGCACCAGAATTTAATGATTTGAATCAAGAATTTGAAGTAGAAATTGTTTCAAAAAGAAAGCACTCAGTAGGACGACCTTTTATTTATGGGGTTAAATTTATCTTTAGTGGCAAAGAAGATCGAAATTCATTTGAAAAATTCTCTAAGTTCTGGCAGTTTGAAAGACGATTTAAGCAAAAAGCAAAAATCCTAACAGGTCGAGCATGAATACTAATAAAATTTGGAACATGAAGTTAGCTTTAGAAGAAGCTGAAAAGGCTTTTAAAGAAGGTGAAGTTCCTGTTGGTTGTATAGTCTTAAATGGTAAGGGTGAAGTTGTTGCTAGCACCTATAATCTCAAAGAGAAAAATAAGAACACCACTCACCACGCTGAAATATTAGCTATAGAGGAAGCTTCAAAGAAAAATGGAGACTGGCGATTAAATGATCACACAGTCTTTGTTACACTTGAGCCATGTCCAATGTGTCTCTACGCTCTTTTACAAGCAAGAGTGTCAAAGGTGATTTTTGGTGCATATGATCTTAAGGCCGGGGCAATCTCTCTAGGGTATTCTTTTCAAAAAGATGAAAGATTTAATCATTCGTTTGATATCGAAGGTGGCCTCATGCACTTTGATTGTTCAAAGAAACTTTCCGACTTTTTTAAGCAGAGGCGAGGAGAGCACTTAAGAGGCTAGTATTTCAGACTTTTGGGCATCATAGTCTTCATCACTAATAATTCCATTTTTCTTTAAGTCTTCAAGAGTTTGTAAAACATTATCGTTATACTTTAGTTTAAAGACGTTATAGGTTTTTGTTTCGTAACCTGAAATTTGGTCACATAAAATATCTGCAAACCTTTCAGTATGGTCTTTCTTTATATTCTTTATAAGAATTTTCTTGCTATCAATTTGCAGTTTAATCATTCCGTATAGGATGCCAAGACTCGTATCGATGGCCTTAATGTTTTCAAAGCCAATAGAGTGTATATAGAACTTCTTATCATTGTTCTTTTTGATTAAGTGCACTCTTGTGTTAGTGATGAAAATATAAAATCTCTTTGATTGAATGTATCCGCCAGTGGAAAACTTAACGAATTCATTACTTTCTAATTTCTTATTGAGCGCACTAAGAGTTATGCGCTTATATTCAGAATCGCTGAGATTATTCCCGGAATCACTTTTATGCTTAGAAAACAGCATTCTTTCTCCCAAAATTTTACTTTTAAGGTTTATCGGCAGATTTGAGATAAAATTTATAGGAAAATGGTGTTATCCAGTCATTTATTACTATATTATCAACTACGTAAATTATGAAAATCAGAGAGGGCAACATGATTAAATATAGCACTGATATGGCATTACTAGATTCATTAGAGCTGGATGGTTTCTTTGTCGGTTGGCCAAATCCACCAAGTACTAATGTTCTTAAGAGTATCCTAAACGGAAGCTACAAAGTTATTCTTGCTTATGAAGATAAAAAATTAGTCGGGTTTATAAACTCTATTTCAGATGGTGTCTTGTCTGCATATATTCCACTTCTGGAGGTACTTCCAGATTATCAGGGCCGGGGAATAGGAAAAGAGCTAGTTCTTAGAATGCAGGAGGCTTTGAGTCACTTGTATATGGTAGATCTCTTGTGTGATGCAGATTTGGTTCCGTATTATGAGAAACTTGGAATGAGTAAAGCCAGTGGGGTTTGTTTGAGAAATTATGATCGACAGTCTGGGGAGTTATAGGGCAACCACACAAAATGTGATCACCCCCGCTTGATAAGAATTATTTCTTTGCTTGTTTATTACCTTCACAGTCATGAGTGTGACCATCTAATTGATGATGAAGGTGACCATCATGCTTATAATCTACGTGATCATCATGCTTAACAGTCTTGTGTCCACATGACTTACCGTGATTGTGCTTGTGATCCTTATGGTGTGCATGGTGATGATTATGGTGATCATGTTTCTTGTGAGAATAATGAGAGTCTTTTGAATCGTGCTTATGTCCTGAAGCACAGCCAATTAGTAGTAAAGTTGAAAGTAGTAATAGGTGTTTCATATTAAATCCTTTTGTCATTTTGTATAATTTTCCTATAAATCAGGATTAGAATGTATGGGAAATTAATGCCAGATATTATCAAGATTTATGAAATTTTATTATCTTTAAGCCAGACATTAAGTTCTGTAACAACAAGTTCTAATGTTGTTGGTAAAAATAATTGGTTCGCAGTCTTACCAAGCTTTCTCAAATGAGCTGACCAAAGCGTTTGCATTACAGTGAATTCATCTTTCTCGAAAGCCACTGGAAATTCTTTATTCGTATTGCGAGTTTTAAATGTGCTATCTATACTATTTTGCAATTTAACTATTTCTAAAAGCTCTTTATTTCTACTAAGCAGGAGAAGATCATGAAAGTCCTTCATTCTGCTATTCGCTGCACCTTTTGACACTACTGTTTCAAGTTTTTCTGCAAATATTGTCTCAACTGGATATACCTGAAGAGTTATTGCTCCTTCAAAGATTGCCTTTCCCTTATATTCATACAGCTCTAAAGACTCAAGCTTTGGATCAACAAGATCTCCCACGCCTATATCAACTTGAATCTTATCCTTCATCTTTTGCCCAAACTTCAGATCGATATTTAGTCTATAGCCTGGATAATTCATATGAGGTTGTTTAAGTGGGACAACTTCAGTAAGCGTAAAACTAAATCCATCATCAATTTTTACATTACAAATTTCAAGAAATGATTTTTCGATACTAGGAACATCTGCATTAATTTTATTAGCAAGGAAATCTACATCCTTTGTTTCTCTCCCTATATCAATGTAATGGGAAAGAAGTAGGCCACCTTTAAATATGAATTCATCCCTGTACTCAGAGTCTGAAATTCTAGCCAGAAACCTTTCTAGCACCAATAAACGCCAGACTACACCAAAGTCTTTGCCTTTATCTTTAGAAATGTTTTTAATCTTGTCCTTCAGGGCCTGTTCATTCATGTTGTGACTGCCATTATGTAGGGAGCTATTTTAACTCTTAGCTCTTTTGCATATTTCTGAAGTTTTTTTAGATCAAGCTTGTCTTTTCCACTTCTTGCCAGTGCAGCTTTAAGGGCCTTCACACCAATCTCCACACCCAGGTATCTAAATGAATCAAGAATTGTACGCTCAACATCAAAAATTTGAACTTTCTCACTTCCTAGAGCAAGTTCTGTTTTTCCTAGATCAATATTTCTCATTCTAACGATTCTTGCACCACTTCTTCTTGGTGCTCTTGAGCTATGTGATACCGCTATCCAGTGTGCACGTGGAATTTCATCTGTTAGCTCATAAAGGGTCAGAGCTGAAATAAGACAGATAACTCCATTGGGTATACTTTTTGAAACGAGCACCAGATCTTCATAGCGAAAATCTACATCAAGCTCCTGATCAGAGCATCGATATACCCCTCTATCAACACGCTCAATCATCCCTTTTTTTATATAGTAATTTATCAAGCTTGAGCTTATGCCTAGCTCTCTAGCCTCACTTGCTCTAAAGAGTGTTTTCTTTAGTAGTGGTTTAAGTTTATGAAATTGATTATTATTACTCATATTCCATTTTAACATATGTACCCAAGGTGAGCAAGTGGGTGCATATGTTAAAATTCGTTTTCACATAACGATCATAATATCAGTTACTTAGTGAAGTTCTGCAAAGCTAGAAATAATTCATTTTCATACTTGTCTAAAATTAAGTGAAAACATATTTTCAAGGCATCAAATAATTGATAATAAATTTTCACAAAGGATTCAACATGGAACACACTTTAAGCAATCTAGTCAAATTTAGCAGCACTGACGTTGAGAACCCTAAGCACAAAAAAATTCATGCATTTCATTATGACCACTCTGGTCATGTCGTTACAACTAATGCACATGTTTTGTTTGCATCCCAAAAACCATGGGAAATAAAGAAGGCAGGAAAGACATTTTCAAAAGTTTAATATGAAAAAGGTTATTTTGTTGAAGCCGAGCAGGACTTTCCTGATTGGCAGTTGGTTATCCCAGAGGAGAGCGGCAGAAGAATAACAGTTGAAATTCCTGAGTGGTTTGGAATGTTTGGAGAAGATAATCGAGATGCGACAATGGTGTTGGATTATACAGATATTTCTAAGCCTTTTTTCAAGGTATCAAGCACCGTTGGAGAAACATGTTTGGGCTTTAATGCTAAGTACCTATCTTGCTTTGCAGGAGAGGAGATAAGTTTCTTGATCGCGAGTCCAGTCTCTCCAGCGATTGTAGTGTGTAAAGAGTCTGACTTAGACCCGCATTCTAAGCACTTTAAAGAGGATGTATTAAAAGAGGATTGGTTTTACCTTCTAATGCCTATTCAGTTAGATGAGGATTTATTAGGCGAGGTTTATATTTAATGAATATATTTGATCGGATCAAAAGTAATAGTTTACCAGCAAAGCAACTTAAGGTTATTGAGTCTATTCTTGATGACCTTGAGTCAAGCTCATTTCTAAGTGGTAGTGAATTATGTGAAAGGTTTGATATTTCTTTCTCATCGTTAACTAGACTTGCAAAGTCACTTCAATACAGTGGGTTTCCTGAGTTAAAGAAAGACATTGAGAAGATGTATAAGGCAGAGTTCTCGCCTTTACAAAAAGCTGAAGCATTTGTTGAAGATACAAGAGATAAATCAGTTCTTAATATTGTTTTTCAATCTGAAATTAGAAATCTCAATAAGCTGGTAGGCCAATTACACGAAGCAGACTTGATTGAATGCGCTAAAAAAATAAATAATGCAAATAGAGTTTTTGTTGTTGGCGTAGGTCAAATGTCATTCGTTGCAGAAAAGTTTTCAGAGAGTTTAAAGATACTCAGTAAAAATGTAATCTGTCTAACTCAGCTAGGTTTTTCAAAGCAAGCTGAAATGCATTCAATAACCGCTCAAGACGTTGTAATTGTCTTCTCAGTCAATAGAGAGTTGATTGAATTTCAGGATTTTTTAAATTTAATGCAATCGAGGAAGGTTTTCTCGGTTTTGTTTACAGATAAAAAAACTGGGAGACTAAGAAGGCTTGCAAGTCATAGTTTTTATACTTCTTCCACTGGCTATGGAATGATTAACTGTATAACACCCTTCATTGTTTCTACTAATATATTAGAGTCAATTCTATTTTCAATGGATAAGCATGTTCATTTGGCCAGGATTAGAAATATAGAAAAGAAATGGGATTCGCTGCCGATATTTATTGGTTAGGTTTTTAATGACTCCTAATATTGCACACGAGGTATAATTTTTATAAAAATAGATACATGGTTATTTGAGGCCTAAATTAGGAGTGATGTATTTTTCGAACTTCTTGTGGATTAAAGTTAATAAGCCTTCCAATTGCTTTCATTTGCCCATCTTCTCGCATTGATCATAATCATGTCACAGAAGGGGTCCTTAAAGTCACTGTATGCATCTCTAT
>DDIK01000155.1 GCA_002338505.1 Bacteriovorax sp. UBA1852 | reverse complement strand
CATTAGCAGCACCTGCGCCAGCAGTTGGTGAGTCGGGCATACCAAGAGCGTTAGGTCTAACAGTAACAAATCCTGGCTTAGGCCCTTGAAGTTCAACTTTTGCAAGAACTTTACCTGCGAAAAGTGGGCGAGTTCCAGAGAAGTTATCACCATCCATTACAAAGTTTGTAACTTCTGATGCCATTCCAGAATCGAACATTCCAGAAAGTCTTGGAACAAGATCTTTTGCAAGAGACGTAGCTCCAGCAAAAACTAATTCATACTTGTCGCCAATAAACTCTTTAAGAGCATTCGCGTAGCCTTCAGGTGAGTACTTATCTAAGTTGTCACCTTTTATATTGTGAACATTTGCAGCACCATACTTTGCAACTTCTGCAACAGCATTTGCGCCCATGTCACCAACAATCGCCACATCTACATTGTGACCATCTAACTTACCTAAAATTTCAAAAGTAACAGACTTAACTGAGTCTCCTGAAGTTTCTGCTAAAACTAATATATTAGCCATGATTATCTCCTCAACAAAAAATTAAATAACTTTAGCTTCTTCTCTTAAAAGCTTAACAACGTCAGCAACAACAGAAGCTCTAGCTCCCTCTTCCATTGCATCAAACTTCTTACCCGCTGGTTTTTCTGGAGGTAGTTGAAAGTCAGAATACTTAACACGTGCATCACTGTCACTAACACCTACATCTGCAAGTGAGTGTTGAGCAAGTGGCTTTCTCTTAGCCTTCATAATACCTGGTAGGGAAGCATATCTTGGTGTGTTCAAACCCTTGTTGCAAGCGATAACTGCAGGAGCAGTAACTTCGTAAACTTCAAGAGCTCCACCTTCAACTTCTCTTTTAAGAGTGAATTTTCCACCTTCTTCTTCACAACCAACTACAACAGAAACTGATGGAAGACCAAGCATTGTTGCTAGTAGTTGAGGAACTTGTAAACAGTCATCATCGATTGCTTGTTTACCAGTAAAAATAACGTCTGGTGTTTTATCAGACTTTTCAATTGCACCTTTTAAAGCTTTTGCAGTCATGTATGAATCGAGATTGTCTCCTGACTCTACAAGAATGGCTTCATCGGCACCCATTGCTAAGGCATTTCTTAGAGCTTCAGTGTCTTTAACACCTCCAACTCTGACAACAGTAACAGTGGAACCACTATTAGCTGCTTTTGTTAGTAAAGCTTGCTCCACAGCAAATTCGTCATAAGGATTCATAATCCATTTAATTGAGCTTGTCTCAATGTATGACCCATCACCGTTTGGAGTCACTTTCGTTTCCGTGTCTGGAACTTGTTTAATACATACGAAAATGTTCAATGTTAACTCCTTGAAAAAATTTCTTTTGCTATAACTATTCTTTGGATCTGTGAAGTACCTTCATAGATCTGTATCAACTTTGCATCTCTCATTAATTTCTCTACTGGATATTCTTTACTGTATCCATATCCACCAAATACTTGAACAGCATCAGTGGCAACTTTCATAAACATATCAGCTGATTTAGCTTTTGAATATGAAGCAATTTCAGGGCTTGCTTTTCCTTGGTCAATTAACCATGCGGCTTTATGAACAAGAAGTCTTGCAGCTTCTATTTCAATACCCATATCGGCAATAATCATTTGGATTGCCTGATGATTAGCAATAGGTTTACCAAATTGATTTCTTTCTAGTGCATATTTAACTGAGTGATCGAGCGCACATTGCGCACCACCAACTGCACTTGCAGCGACCATAGGTCTTGAATGGTTAAGGGTCGCCATAGCTATCTTCCAACCATCTCCCAGGTTACCTAATAAATTTTCTTTTGGAACTTTTACATTATTAAATGTAACTGATCTTGTATCAGAACAGCGGTGTCCCATTTTATCTTCTTTTTCACCAATCTCTAAACCTTCCGGCTTTCCTTCAATCACAATGGCAGATATTCCTTTGTGCTTGAGTGAAGTATCAAAAGTTCCATAGACAACAAAGAGGTCGGCGTAACCAGCATTAGTTATCCACATCTTTTGACCATTAACTAAGTAGTGATCACCTGCATCTTTTATTGTTGTTTTGATACCTGCTGCATCTGATCCATTTCCTGGTTCAGTTAAACAAAAAGCAGCAAGCTTATATGATTCAGTGAAAGGTTTAAAAAATCTTTTTTTCTGTTCTTCACTTCCACCCAGTAAAATAGGAAGTAGTGCAAGGTCGTTGGCCATGATGGCCGTGTTCATACCAAGGCAACCATATGCAAGAGCTTCAGTTATAATCATAGAATCGACCACACTAAAGCCGGCGCCACCATACTCAGCTGGAATACAAGTATTCACTAAGCCTAATTCCCAGGCCTGAGTAAGAATATCCATTGGCATTTGAGCTTTTTCGTCATACTCGCCAGCCTTTGGCATCATTTCATTTTTTGCAAATTTCATCGCGAGTTCGCGAATCTCTTTCTGTTCTGTAGAAAGTTCAAAATTCATCATGGAGGTGCGATCCTTGTAAGAGCTTATTATAGGAAAAATTCTACTTGTGAGCAAATTTAATTACAAGGAGACAATATATTGTATTACTTTTGTAATAGGAGACTAGTTTTATAAACAAAAGACTCTGTTGAGAATTGTTGAGAAAACTTAAAGGTCTTAGAAATTTGTTGATAATAAGGTAGGTCCTTAAGGGGGAGAACGACGAATGAGCGTTCATTTATATGGGGATGTGGAATTGTAAGGTTTTGCTCAGAGATTTGTTCATTGCCGTAAAAAATAATATCAATATCAATAATTCGAGGACCCCAGTGAAGCTTACGTTCTCTACCAAGATCTTTCTCGATTGTAAGACAGTGCTTAAGTGACTCTTGGGCAGTGAAACTGGGTAAAGGGTACTCAATACACATATTAAGAAAGTCTTCCTGCTTTATTTCTCCAAAAGGCTCGCTAGAGTAGATTTTACTAAGAGATGTAGGCGTTCCAAAAACAATGTTGAGGGCAGATATTGCATTTTTTAAGTTTAGCTCTCTGTCACCAATGTTACTTCCAAGAGCTAGAATAAGTGCCATCTACTTATCTTCTTCTTTGTCTTCTTCTTTTTTATCTTTTTCTTCAGAGTCGAGAATTTTTTGATATTGCGCACGGTAATATGTGTCTGAAGATAGGAGTTTATCATTAGAAACAGGAGGTGCTTTTACTCCGCATGAAGTGATCAGAAAAAAAATGAATATAAGGAAGGAGTATTTAGAATTCAAGAGCGAGTCCAAAGCCTAGGATATCTGTTCCTAGGTCTGCTTTAATAAACCATCCAGGTACTAATCTTCGAAGAATAGTAACACCGATGACTAGTTTTTGTTCTTCTATTGTTTCAACTGAGATAATTTCTTGTGCTAGTACGGCATCATTAAAGCGTGTACTAGTGGAGCCAGCACTCGGTGAGTCTGCTCTCGTTATTTGAAAACCAATATACGGTAAGAAAAAAGTATAAAGAGGACCAGAGATTGCATATTTGAGTCGACCAGTAAATTGCCAAAGTTTTGTATCGAGTCCTGTGTTGGGATAATCAGCTAAGTCATGAACACCAACCATACCTTCAATCCAGAAGTCTTTAATAACCTGATAGCTATAAGAAGCATTAAGCTGAATAGTGCTCGCCTCATCACCACCAGTTAGAGTGAAACTTTCGGCGCTGTTTTGAATATTTTGAGGATTATAACTTGAGACATATCCAAATCCAAAAGAGATGATATTATCGTTTTTTAATTTCCCACCCTTTTTTGGTGACTCGAATTCTTCATCATCTAATAATGTAGTTTCATCAAAAAGATCGTCTTCAGTTTCTATTTGAAATTCAGGCTCAGATGGACCTTTAGGTTTTTGTATACGATAAAAACTATCATCACCTCTTATTACTTGTACTTTGGAACGAGGTACGATGGCATTAAAAAGTTCGGTTGAGTAAACTTTTGTAACTTTGAAAGCAGCCCCTTGATCGATATTTTTTGCAATGAGGCCTCGAACTACTAGCTTCTTTGATAATAGGAGTGAAACATAGTCACCTTCAGCGAATGAATTTTCTTGATTAGTTAAAATAAAAATTCTTTTAGAAAGTGATTGTTTTAAAACAATTTCTTCGGTTAAGTCGTAATTTATTGATTCCTCTTCAGTGTTATCAGAAAACTCATCAATAATAGATTGTGCATGAAGATTAACCGACATGAATAGTATGACAAATAGAGGCTTAATTATGTTGCACATAGGAAAATATTACCATTAACTGTTATTTAAAGTCTACCATGAGAAAATCTAAGGGATTAAAAACTAAAGCCGATATGAGCATTGTATGCATTAAAGGGGGCAACGTGAAAAATATTTTTATTCTACTATTAATGCTTGGACTATTTGGAAGTATGACTTCTTGTTCTAATAAAAAGAAAGTTCAAGATGAAACAGTGCAAACTGATGAGAGCTTAGATGATTTAGGTCTTGATGATTCAGATTTTATCGTAGACGAAGGTGATGAAGTTAATGACTTTATGGCCGCAGAAGATTCTTCTGATCTAATGGAGCCAGTAAGTGCTGAAATGGTTAGCGAAGAGCCTGAAATGGTTAGCGCAGCTGAGCAGCCAATGACAGAGTCAATGCCAATGGAGACAGCAGCTCCAGCACCAGAAATCTCAATGGGATCAGAAACTTATGAAGTTAAAGAAGGCGAAACACTCATGTGGATTGCTTTTAAGTTATACGGTGATTATGCAAAGTGGAGAGAGTTACAATCTTTAAATAGCGGAGTACTATCTGATGGTCTTCAGCCTGGAGATAGACTTTCTTATAACTCAAATGGTTTTAGATGGGCACCAAATGGTTTACCACATCTTATAAGATCAGGAGAGACTCTTGGAACAATTTCAAGTGATAAGTATGGTACTTCAGGAAAGTGGAGAAAGATTTGGGACAATAATAGAGATATGATTAAAGATCCTAATCTTATTTTTGCAGGATTTACTCTATATTATACACCTGAAGAGAGAGATATTGCATCTGAAGGTCTATAGAAAGAATAACACTAAGAAATATTATAAAGGACCTCTAGAAAGAGGTCCTTTTTTTTTATATAATCAGTAAATGTATAAAATAATCACATTAATAATTGTATCAGCCTTAATTTCAAGTTGTGCACTAAATGAAAAGCCAATATATCCTTACAATCAGTTAAGGTCATTAGAGGTAGAAGATTACGAGAGTCACTACAGTTCCATTGCAGCAAACTTTGTCCGGAATAATAAAAGATATATTCTACCATCGAGTAGATCATCAAAAAGATATTTAAAGCGTATAGCAGCTAAGGTTTTTACGAATAATGAAGGGATCTTAAAAGCTGACTCTGAATTAAAGTTTTATTGGTTAAAAGATAAAAGGCCTATTGTATTTTCTTTACCAGGTGGATACATATTCATGTCCGATGGCCTTTTAAGAAATTATGTGAGGAATGAGGACGTATTTATATCAATAGTGACTTATGAAATTTTAAAGAGTCATTTAACAATTTATAAAAAGCAAATAATGATTCCATTCAAAGATGTTGACTTAAAGACCGTGTTGAAACTTTCAGATATAGATCTTATAACAAGAAATAAGATGAATATTCTTACTTATGAAGTTTTAAAACGTTCTGGTTATGATCCTGAGGCGAGACTTTTATGGATTCAACTTCTGAATAAGAATTCTATAGACTTCTCTCTTCTATATGATAATCCAAGTATTTTACCGAAGGAAGAATATTTGTTTAAAAATTACGTGTCTACTAAAAGAGAAGGTGGCCTTGAGTTTGAGAGAAGTGCTAGCAGGCAATTTTATAATTTCAGAAAAAGGTTGATGAGACTTTGATAGAGCGAATAATAAAAGAAAATTTTGATGTGGAAACTAAATGTGAAAAAATGTTTGGAGATGCTTCATCACGTGAATATTTTCGTTTAACCAACGTTAAAGGTAGTTTTGTTCTTGTTAAAGATCAACCAAATGCCCAACAGATTATCGACTTTATAAAGATCAATGAAGTATTACCAAATGAAATTAAGCGCCCTAGTATAATAAAATACTCCAATGAAGATGGATATCTTTTACAGGAAGATATAGGTGGTAAACATCTTTTTGATGAAGACTTGAAGAGAAAACATTTCTTTGAAGAAGCTATATATAGAATATTTGATTATCAAAAAATTAATGTGAATAATTTTGTAAATAAAGAAAAATCATTCGATTATAAGAAGTTAATGTTTGAAAGTGACGTAGCAGTTGAGTATCTATTAAAAAAACACTGTCAGTTAGAATGTCCGGAATATTATAAAAGAATTTTTTCAAAAATTCATGAAGTTTTTCAGAGTAACCAAGTTCTCTGTCATAGAGATTATCATTCAAAGAACTTAATGATTCATGAAGATTCTCTTTATCATATAGACTTTCAAGATGCCATGATTGGGCCATCATTATATGATCTCGTGTCATTTGTAGAGGACCCGTATTATGCATATGAGGAAGACTACAAGAAAGAATTTAAACAGTTGTTTTTTGAGAATGAATCTTTTTATAGTAGCTTTGAAGAATTTCAAAGTGACTATAATATTATTGCATTTCAAAGACTATTCAAGGCAATGGGAAGTTACACATTCTTAAATTATGAGAAAGAAAAGGCTGGATATCTACAATATTTAAAACCAGCAATGATAAATATGAAAAGTATTGTACAAAACATCAAAGAAGCTGAATTTGAAATATTTTTCACAGAAATAGAAGAGGCACTTAGATGAGTATTACAAAATGTTTCATAGCTAGTGCTGGTTTTGGAACCCGAATGGGTGATGTAGGTAAGATCTTGCCTAAACCTTTATGGCCTATATTCAATATGAGAATATTAGACCTTCAACTACAGTACCTTAGGGAACTTGGAATTGATGAAGTATATATGAATACTCATCACCACTCGAAAGAACTTAAAAAATGGTCAAAAGAAAAAAACGTCACTGTTTTAGAAGAAGAGATTCTCCTAGGTAGTGGTGGTTGCATTCATAATCTTATGGAGAAATACTCTATTAACGAGAAGATCTTGATTATCAATGCAGATCAGTTTCTATTTTTCGATAAAAAAGAATTAACTGTAGTCGTCAATGAAGTTATTGAATCTAATGCAGATGCTTGCTTATTTGCGATCAGTGTCGACGCATCTCTTGGTTATAACGAGACTGTAGTCGCGAATAATGTATTAAATGAAATTAACAAGACTCCACAAAGAAATAAGTACCTTACTTATTCGGGTGTAGGCGTTTTGGATCTGGAGAAGATCAAATTCAAAAAAGGTGTTTCGGGTTTTTTTGAAAGTGTTTGTAATTATAAAAACTCTAAAGTCTTAATGAAAGAGTTTGCTAAATATGAATACTGGGACTTCGGTATAAAACAAAGATATATTGAATGTTTGAGGGGTTGTTTTA
>DDIK01000071.1 GCA_002338505.1 Bacteriovorax sp. UBA1852 | reverse complement strand
TCACTAGGAATTTGCAACTCTTCCTTTTCGATAGTCATCTCAATCACAACTAAATTCTTTGTAATATCTTCACTCTTCGAATTTCTAAACAAACCTTCCATTGTAGGAATGGCATAACAATAATTTAATACTAGCATCAATATCAGAGAATACTTTTTCATTTAAACCTCACGGACTAATATAATAATAAAAGTATCTAGTTATATCTAGTAGATTAATACTGGAGTGTTTCACCTCAGTATTAGCAAGGTGACTTCATATAATAAATTTCCTATACTTTATAAGCTGTTATTTGTTCGATTATTAATGAGGAGTACAAGTGAAAAGTATTATCGCAATCTTCTGTGTCTTAATAACACAGGCAAAGGTATTAAACTTTGAAACTACAAGAATGAAATCAACTGCTGGCGCAGGTAACGCTTCTCTACTGATGAACGAAGCCAGTTTAGGTAACCCAGCACCAATTGCATTCTTTAAATTATCCTCACTCTACTTTGAAAGATCGAGCACTACCTATACAGACTCAGATAGTCAGGCGCTAGAATCGAGTAATTATGCCTTCATTGCCTCCGATGCAACAAAACACTTAAGAGGATCAGTTGCACTTATAAAACACAACGAAGGGACAAACCAACTCAAACAAATGAATCTTGCTCTTGCTTCAACCCTAGGTGACAAGTCTTCTATGGGTATTGCCTATAGGAATGTTGAAAAAAGTTATCTCTATAATGGTACAAGAATCGATGAAAATTATAAAATTGTTGTTCCTGGTGTCTTTCATGCTGTCTCTAAAGATTTTAGCGTAGGTTTTACACTTATTGATCCAACGAGAAAGTCTCCAAATGAAACTAAGGCCATAGCTGGGTTTCAATATCAAGTTCTCAACTTTATGATGATTATGTTAGACATCGGAGCTGACTACGAGGGTGCTATTTCAGATACTAGTGTCGTCAAAGGTGCCATGCAGCTTAAAGTCTTTGATGACTTCTTCTTGCGATTTGGAGCTTATGATGACAAAGACCTGATGGAACGTGGAAGTGGGTTTGGTATAGGATGGGTTGGACCTAAGTTAGTTATGAACTTTGCAATAAAGAACACTAAAGTCCTTGAAAGTTTTGAACTTAAGCAAGACTCACAAACTATAAAAGATTCTTCATTCTCTCTTTCTTACAGATTCTAAAGGTAATTAAATGATTGATCTTGATGAAAATTCAGAAGAAGAAAAGCGCCCGGAAAATATTGTAGCTGCCTATAGCGACAGATTAAAAGTTCTTCGTCACGCTCAAGAGTATTCACAAAAAGGTGAAATTCCAAAAGCAGTTGAGAAATATAATCTCTACCTTGCTACATTAGCTGCTTATATGAAAGTTAATGAGTCTGAGTTAAAGCCAGCTCTCTTTGACAGAAAAAAAGATATGACTGAAATGCTACTTGTCAGTCACGCTTACTGGGACTTAGCAAAGTCGTATGATAGGTCACCGAGATTACAAAAAGAATCCATTCGTTGCCTTAATCAATTTGTTGTTTTTTCTTTAGGATTTAAATATCAACATGTTAATGCCCAAATGCTGAAGAAAGCACTAAGACAGAAAGGACTACATAATAAAAAGGCCTTTCAACAAGCTTTTGATCGTTTAAATGTTGAATCAAAAGCCTGCTATCTAGCAACTTACGCTTATCCAGATAATCAATATGGTGTCCTCACTAATTTACGTTTCTTTAAGGATAAAATTAGCTCGCATAAAGCAGGAAAGAGTTTTATTTACTACTACTATTTATTATCACCGAAATTAATCAAATTATTAAATAGAAATACTGTAGCAAAAGTACTTATAAACGACTTGCTTACAAAACCATTTATAAGAATTCTTAGTAGTGTAATTGGTATATGTCGCAGATAAAGAGATTAATCACCACAGAATGGATTGTTTTCTTTCTATCAGCAGAGTTTGTACTTCTTCTACTACTTACTATTGGTAACTTAATTTCTGGTTTTCAAAGAGACAACGTTTCAAACTCTGAAGTTCTTTTAAATTATCTAATCGAACTGCCTTCGTTTATAAATCAAGTTACACCGGTTAGTTGCCTCGTAGCCAGCTTATTCTCAATCAATAAACTTAAAAACCGAAACGAATTAACTGCTATTTTTGCCTCTGGCTTTTCCAGACAATCCTACATCTATTCACTATTTCAAATTTCTCTCTTTGTTTCACTTTTTCAATTTGTAGTAAGTGGCTATGTTAACCCTTATATCAAATCAAAAAGACATATTATTCTTAGTGACTCAATCGATAAGTTTCGAAGATTAAAGAGTCAGGGGCTTAGTACAGGCTCAGGTAAAATCTGGTATAAGAATAATGAATACTTCTTTAGCTTTTCTAAGTTCGATAAGAAATCAAATACTATTTATAACGTTGATGTCTTTAAGTATAATTCTGAATATAAGTTAAAGGAGATCTTAAAGTTTCCTAAACTTACTTATAATAATGACGATCAGAGTTGGTCATTCAAAGAAAGTTCAAAAATTGCATCTCTTAGTGGTCTATCATTTCCTCAGGTTATTAACGAGAACATTGAGTTCAATCTAAAAGAAAAGCTTTCTGATTTTAAACAAATTGAGGCTGATATTACGACACTAAACTTCAATCTCTTGTATAGTTATATCTCTAAGCTCAACGCTTCAGATATTAATACGGGGGAATATCAAGTTATCTTTCTGAAACATATATCTGATAGTTTAATATGTATTATCTTTACGATTCTGGCGGCAATCTCAATATTCAATCCAAATAGACGTAATAGTTCCTTTGGAAAAAGTGCAGGTTTTGTCTTTGTGTTTACTATTCTCTATTGGCTTATACAAAATTATACGATCGAACTTGGCAAGAATCTTAAATTACAGCCATATCTAGCATGCTTCATGGTCCCTTTATTTTTTACTTTTATAATAGTTTATACTTTTTATAAGAATAGGAGGATTTCTTAGAATGAATATAATTTCTAAAAAGCATCTGTTCTTTATATTCAGTATCTTACTAACAGCATTTTACTTCACTTATGACTTAGATAATTTAGATGGCTTAAGACAGGGTACAGAAGGGTTTTATCTTCAAGTCTCAAAAGAAATGGAAGCGAAGTCATCTGTCATGACACCTTATTATAGAGGAGAAAGGCACTGGTCGAAGCCACCGCTTCATTTCTTATTTCCTCTACCCTTGTCTAAAACTGGCTATTTTACTCATATTCACTCTGCTAGACTCTCTATTGCTTTTCTTACAATATTCTTACTTGTTATCGCTTCATATTGGGTAAAGCGCCATTTTCAGATAGAAAGTCATGCAACATTTATTTTCCTTGCATGTACCGTGGGTATGTTTAAATATGCCAGAATTTTTATGATGGAAATACCACTTTCTCTTTTAACCTTTGTTTCAATTTTACTTTTTTATGACTATTTAAAATTTAAGAAATTATACTATATGCTTTTGGCCATATTTTTTGGAGCTTGCGCCATTTTAATAAAAGGACCTGTCTCAATCATTATAACCGGTGCTTCTTTTTTTATTTATATGGTTTACCGTTTTATCGCACATAAGAAAAACTTGTTTAAACCAATCATCATCTATGGTTCAGCGACAGTTTTATTAGGCTCACTTTGGTTTATTGCCTCTTATATCAGTTATGGAGATGAGTTTTTCAATTACTTTTTCTTAAGAGAGAATGTTGGTAAGTTTACAGCAAAGAGTTACCCCGTACGACATGTTATTCAAGGGCTTTTAATATTTACACTGCCATGGTCGCTTTTTCTACCTTACTCATATCTTTCATTTAAAGATTTTTTTACATCGCAAGGGAAGCACGAAACTAAGAATACTCTTATTTTTATTATTATTAATGCTTTTACCTTTCTTGTTGTCTGGCTAATCCCCTCTCAAAGATCACACCATTATGCTATGCCAGCTGTACCTTTCTTTCTCATTTTAATTCTTGTGACCCTAGTAAAGCCTTATTCTAGTCAAAGTGAATCAGATAAGAGAATCAATATATATAAGACTGGTAATATTCTTCTCTTTATTGCATCACTCTTAGTTTTTACTTTGCTGGCAGTTATTTGCTATTACGTTGATATCATTCTTCCTAATAAAGATTTTTTCTACCCTATGGCCTTATATCTCACAATTCTCTTTGGAAGTGCTGTAGCATTTTACAAATCTAGGTCTGTCGCACTAAAAGGACTAAGCGCGCAAACCTTTATTGGAATCGTATGGGTTCTACTTTCACCTCATTTTATTCCTTCGTTTATCCCTCAAAAGGTTCAAGATATTATTGGAGAAAAATCTGTCATTGCACATGTACGAAAGCCGTACTTTGTTGAAGAGGCCATAGATCGCAAGATTGAGCTATTGCATCCTTCAAAAATGGCAGAAACAAGTAGACCTCAAGCTGTCTATATTTTGAAGCTCGAAGATTTTATAAATTATAAACTTAAGGGCAAGTCTACTGTTCTTCACAAGTGGTCAATTTGGAGAAGAAGAACAACTCTCAAGCAAATTACTAACGCATTGAAAACACGTGATATTTCATCAATTCGCCAAGTGTACGTCATCTTCAAGAAGCCCTAGCCTTTACACTGTGTAATTAAAAACCACTAACTTTACTGTTATTCTTTTTTCATGTTAATGTGCCGAAAATATTCACTTTTTTTATGGAAATG
The DNA here is from genome assembly GCA_002338505.1 of Bacteriovorax sp. UBA1852. Taxonomy (GTDB): domain Bacteria; phylum Bdellovibrionota; class Bacteriovoracia; order Bacteriovoracales; family Bacteriovoracaceae; genus Halobacteriovorax_A. The sequence goes on along the minus strand of DDIK01000071.1, from coordinate 9,391 downwards.
CCAATGAATGCTAACGCAGAGATTCTAGAAAATTATTCGCCGTCTGGTGAGAAACTTAAAGTTTATACTTACCCAGCACCTGTCTTAAAAAAGATTGCTGAGCCTATTACAGAATTCAACGATGACTTGAAAAAACTCTGTAAAGATATGCTCTACACAATGTATCACGCTCCTGGGATTGGCCTAGCTGCTCCTCAAATAGGAAAGAGTATAAGACTCTTTGTTATGGATATTGATTTTAATCGAGAAGAAGTTACAAGAGCTGATGGCACGAAAGACTATGAATTATCTAACTTCAATCCATTAATTTTAATTAATCCTGAAATTGAAAAAGTTGAAGGTGAAATACTTTATGAAGAAGGTTGTCTCTCTCTTCCAGGTCTTTACGAAGAGGTTAAGAGAGTAGAAAAAATCAAAGTTCATTATCAAGATGTTGAAGGAAATAAGCACACTCTCGATGCAGATGGTCTCCTCAGTGTCTGTATTCAACATGAAAATGATCATCTTGAAGGTATTGTCTTCCTTGAAAGGTTAAGTACTTTAAAACGTAATTTTCTGACAAAGCGCTATTTAAAAAGAAGTGGTCTCCGTTAATGAAGAAGTATAATGTTGTCTTTTTTGGCACACCAGACTTTTCAGTTCCAAGCTTAGAGCTACTAAATAATCATCCAAACATCAATTTGGTTTCAGTGATAAGCATGCCTGACAGAAAATCCGGCAGAGGTCAAAAACTTCAATCTCCTGCGGTTATTGAATACTCAAAGACACAGAAAATACCATATTTTCAAACCACAAATATCAATAAAGAAGAAGAGTATTTAGCAGAGCTCTCTAATAAAGATATCGATTTTTTTGTTGTTCTAGCGTTCGCTCAATTCCTTGGGTCTAAAGTCCTTAATTTACCAAAGCTTGGTTGTTTTAATATACACACTTCACTACTTCCAAAGTATCGTGGTGCCGCACCCATTCAATATGCTCTTTTAAATGGCGATAGCTCTACAGGAGTATCCATTCAAAGAATGGTTAAGAAAATGGATGCTGGAAATGTTGTTAAAAGTTCACCCATTGCAATTAGCTCTGATGAAACTGGTGGTCAACTCTACACTAAACTCAAATTTCAAGCGGCTATTACTCTAGATTCTTTTATCGTAGATTTAATCGATAATAATATAGTAGAAACAGAGCAAAATGAAGACAACGTCTCATTTGCTCCTACATTAAAAAAAGAAGATGGGCATTTAGTTTTTGAAAATTCAAACTACACAGATCTTCACAATAGAGTGAGAGCGCTTAAGCCTTGGCCTGGAACTTTCTGCTTTTTCAATGATAAGAGACTCAAGATAATCGAAATAGAAAAATATGCTATAAATAAATTAGGGCCAGGAGAGCTGTCTCTTCAAGAAAATATGCTTCTCGTAGGCTGCAAAGATGCAACTGTACGACTTTCTTCGATACAATTAGAAGGCAAGAAGCAAACATCGGATAAGAATTTTGTAAACGGGCTTCTCAATTCTAGCACTAAAGAATTTAATCTAAGTTAATTTTGAGGTTATTTATATGATTATATCACCAAGTATTTTAGCTGCTGACTTCTTAAATTTAGAACAAGAAGTTAATGTATTTCGTGGACAAGATGACTTATGGCTTCACTTAGATGTTATGGATGGTCACTTCGTACCTAATATGACTTTCGGTCCTCCGATAATAAAGCAGCTCTCAAAGAAAACTGATCTTCCACTTGATGTACATCTTATGGTTACTAATCCTCAATTCTATGTTGAGGAGCTAAGAGACTGTAAGCTTAATAATATAACTTTTCATTTAGAAGCAGTTACTAATCAACTCGAACTTATCCAGCTTATAAAGAAAAATCATCAAGCAGGTATTTCTATTAAACCAAAAACCCAAGTGAATGAACTCACTGATGATTTACTATCTCAACTTGATCTCATTCTCATTATGTCTGTAGAGCCCGGATTTGGCGGACAGAAGTTTATGCACGACTCACTTGATAAACTAAAAAAACTCAGTGAGCTTAGAGAGAAACATGGTTACACATATCAATTACAAATAGATGGCGGTATAAATAGCGAAACGGCTAAGCTCGCCAAAGAAGCTGGCGCACAAAATCTTGTAGCTGGTTCATATATTTTTAACAATAATCCACAAGACTATATCAAACTTGTGGATAGTTTAAGGTAGGTTATGACAAAAGAATATACTATTACGGGCCATGGCCTAAATATCGAAGACATTTATCACATATCCAACGCTAAGAAAGATGAAATCAAACTCACTATTTCAGAGTCATCCTATGCGGCAATGAAAAAATCTCGAGAATATGTCTTTTCAATCGTTGAAAAGGGAGAGCCTGTATATGGTATCAATACGGGCTTTGGGGCTCTTGCAGATAAGCATATTGAAAAGAGTGATCTTTCTCAGTTACAAATAAATCTCATTCGTTCTCATTGTACTGGTGTTGGTAAACCATTTAACCGTGAAGTTACTAGAGCAATTATGTTACTTCGTGCAAATTGCCTTACATCTGGTTTTTCTGGTGTTCAAATAGAAGCAGTTGAAATGCTTCTTAAATTTATCGAACACGATATTATTCCAATAGTTCCTGAAAAAGGATCTGTCGGTGCATCTGGAGATCTCGCTCCACTCTCACATATTGCCTTGGCCCTGATAGGAGAAGGTGAAGTAATATTTGATGGCAAGAACGTAAGATCAAATTTCGCCATCGAACAAATCGGAATGAAACCTGTCGTTCTAGGCCCTAAAGATGGACTAGCTCTCATTAATGGAACTGCTGTGATGGCAGCACTTGGTGCACTCGCTGTTTACAAGGCAGAAAAGCTTCTTAAGGTTGCAGATATTGCAGCAGCGATGACTCTCGATGGTGTTCGAGGAACATCTAAGGCGTATAATTATAAAATTCATAGCCTAAAACCTCATCCAGGACAAATTGAATCATCTGTTAACTTAAATAAACTTTTAGAAAATAGTGACGTTCTTGATTCTCATGACGACTGTGGAAAAGTACAAGACCCTTATTCACTAAGATGTGTTCCTCAAGTACACGGTGCTTCAAGACAAACTCTAAGACATACAAAAGAAGTCTTATCAATTGAGCTTAATGCAGTTACTGATAACCCTCTTATATTTGTTACTGATGACGAAGTTATCTCTGGCGGTAATTTCCATGGAGAAGCAATCGCCATGGCCATGGATTATCTTGCAATTGGAATGGCAGAGCTTTGCAACATAAGTGAGAGACGAATTGAAAAGATGATGAACCCAACGTTCTCTGATCTACCGGCATTTCTCACTGCTGACTCTGGTTTAAATAGTGGACTCATGATCGCCCATGTTACTGCTGCTGCTCTAACATCAGAAAATAAGTATCTCTGTCACCCAGCTAGTATTGATTCTGTACCAACATCTACTGACAAGGAAGACCATGTTTCTATGGGAGTAACTTCCGGAAGAAAACTTCTTGAGGTCATAGAGAATCTTACTAACACCTTAGCTATAGAATTCTTATGTAACACTCAAGCTTTAGAATTTCATAGGCCATTAAAAACATCTCCAGCTCTTGAAGAAGTTGTTACTCATATTAGAAAAACTGTACCAACAATTAACGAAGATAGAATTTTCTACAAAGATATAGAAAATATCGTAAGCCTCATTGATAACGATGAAATCCTTAGTGCTGTTGAAAGTAAGTTGGGAAAAATACAATAATGAAGCATCTTTCTAATATTAGTGAGCTTTTGACTCTAGATGGTGCGTACAATAAAGATGGTAGAAATCTACTACCAGAAGACATCTCTCTAATTGAAAATGCATCTCTAATCTACGACGAAAATGAAATTATTTGGATTGGTCCTTCACAAGATGTACCGCCCGAGTACAAGAGCTTAGAGACATTAGACCTTAGCGGTCATTGCCTAACTCCGGAAATTGTTGATTCTCACACTCACCTTGTCTTTGCAGGAAATCGTTCAGCTGAATACTCAATGCGCTTAAATGGAGCTGACTATCAAGAAATCGCAAAGAGTGGTGGTGGTATTCTCTCAACTTCGAAAGCTACGAAAGAAGCATCTGATAGTGAATTACTCGAATCTGCAAAAGAGCGTATTGAAAAAATTTATTCTTATGGTGTAGGCTCGGTAGAAATTAAATCAGGCTACGCTCTAAATTATGAAGACGAAATGAGATGTAGCAAGATCATAAAAGAACTTAAGGATCATTTCTCTCCACGAGTGAATATCTATAATACTTTCCTTGCTGCTCACGCAGTACCAAAAGACTTTGATAGTTCTACTTCTTATCTTACAAAAGTTTGTATTCCTCTCATGCAAGATCTTGCAAAAGACAATATCATCGATATCGTTGATATTTTTCATGAGACTGGTTACTTCACTCTTGAAGATACTAAACTTCTCTTTGATGAAGCGACAAAACTCAAACTTAAACTTAAAATACATGCTGATGAATTTGGAGATAACGGTGGTGCAACAATAGCATCTGAATTTGACGCTCTCTCTGCTGATCACTTACTCTGTACTGGTAATGACGGTATTAAATCCTTAGCAAATTCTAAGACTGTTGCAACTCTTCTTCCTGGTACAGGTTGGTTTCTTGGAAAGCCACAGGCCAAGGGAAGACTTATGCAAGATGAGGGCTGTCGTGTAGCACTTGCAAGCGATTTTAATCCCGGCTCTTGTCACTTTGACAATCTTCTACAAATAGCTTCTATGGCCGCGCCAATGTATCCGTTAAATATGACAGAAATGTGGGCAGCAATAACACTTAATGCTTCTTCTTCTCTAGGTGCAAATGATCAAGGAGCAATCGTTAAAGGTCTCGCTCCAAGGTTTAGCGTTTTTAAATGTAGTAAGGTATCAGATATTACATACTCATGGGGCAAGAATTTGTGTGATAGGTCTTTTAATTTATAAGCTTTGAAACTTTATCGATGAATTCCTCTGAATAAAAATCTTTCTTTCCTTTAGAGACTTCTATAACTTTTCCTTTGTAATAAATAATTGATACAGGAATCGCTGAAATATTAAAGGCATCAGTAATTTCAGTATTTATATCTTTTACGACAGGAAAATTAATATTATATTTCTTCACCGTTTTCTTTATATTCAGATCAATTTGATCCTCATCAGAGTTTATCGCTACAATCATGAAGTTTTTGTCTTTAAATTTATTGTTAAGACTTACCAGTGATGGAAACTCCTCAAGACATGGAGTACACCATGATGCCCAAAAGTTTACAATAACTAGGCCTTTAGTCAGTTTCGATTTATCTAGCTTCTTACCATCAGTTGTCTCTACATTTAGCTTTGCTAACTCTGTTTCATAGTGAGTTAAAACTTTCTTTGAGACATCAGACTTCGCAGCCGTTAAGTCACCAACTTTTGGAATGAAAACAACTCCTATACCTAAGAATAGTAATACTAAAACCAAATACACGGGTATTGAGTTTTTATTTTCCACTTCTATATTTTCCTTCGCTTTATTTTTATAAAATATTCATTAGAATATTATTATGTCACATTATAAATCTTTTTTCACATTTATGAAACAACCGGATGATTTGAACAACATAGTAAACAATGATGAAGGTCAATCAATTGTAGAATTCATTTTACTTTTGGCCGTACTCTTATCTATTTCAATTATTGTTTTAAAAGGTTTCAATGCTTCGATTGCCACAAGATGGCTTGATCTTGTCACTATAATCACTGCCCCGAATGACGGAAATATCAACTTCTTTTAATTAAGGAAAATTCATGTACATATTATCTATTGACCAAGGAACGACAGGTACAACGAGCTTGCTCATTGAGATGGAATCAATGAAAGTTATAGATAAAGTTAATAGAGAATTTCCTCAGATTTATCCAAAGCCAGGATGGGTGGAACACAACCTCAATGACATCTGGGATAGCGTTAAGTCTGCTACTAAGGAATTATTTAAAAAGAATAATATCTCATCAAATGATATCTCAACTATTGGAATCACCAATCAACGAGAGACAACTTGTGCATTTGATAGAGCTGGAAATCCATTAGCTAATGCTATTGTTTGGCAAGATAGAAGAACTGCAAACTTTTGTGAAGAATTAAAAAAACAAGACCTAACAGATTTATTTCATAAACGTACTGGTCTACCAATTGACTCATATTTCTCTGGTACAAAGATTAATTGGCTTCTTAATAATAATTTAAAAGTTCAAGAGCATGCTAAGAATGACGATCTCCTTTTTGGAACAATCGATACATTTCTTCTCTACAAACTCACAGGTGGTGAGTCTTATAACACAGATGTAACAAACGCATCTCGAACACTACTTATGGATATTGCTAAATGTGAGTGGGACGAAGAACTTCTGAAACACCTTAGCGTAGACAAGAATCAACTTCCAACTATATCAGAAAGCTTTTCCAGCTTTGGAAAAACTAAGTCATTATCATTTCTTGAAGATGGTATTCCAATTACCGGTATTCTTGGGGATCAACAAGCTGCACTTTTTGGACAAGCTTGCTTTAATAAGGGTGAATCTAAATGTACTTATGGTACAGGTGCCTTCATGCTTCTCAATACAGGTACGGAAAAACATTATTCTAAGAACGGCCTTTTGACGACAGTCGCGTATAAGTTTGAAGGCAAAACTTATTACGCTCTTGAAGGATCAACTTACATCGCTGGAGCTTGCATTCAGTGGCTTCGTGATAATCTTAAATTCTTTAAAGACTCTGCAGAGGTTGAAAAAGAAGCGCGAAAAGTTAAGTCTCTATCTGATGTAGAGAATGTATTCTTTTTTCCATTTTTTACAGGAATTGGTTCTCCATATTGGAATTCAGAAGTTCAAGCTTCAATTACCGGACTTACTCGAGGAACAGGAATTCCAGAGATTTCACGTGCAGCAATGGAAGGTGTTTCTTTTTCTATTAACGATCTTATTACGGCCTTTAACAAAGACTCTGGAAGCGAACTTCAATCTTTAAAAGTTGATGGCGGTGCTGTAGTTAATGATTTATGGATGGAAATTCAAGCTTCTTGTTCGAACCTCAATATAATTCGACCTCAAGTTATAGAAACTACGGCTCTTGGTGCAGCTATGGCCGCATCGGTTGGACTAGGTGCTAAGGATCTTGATTCACTTAAGGATTTATGGTCAGAAGAGAAGACGTTTACACCTAGTTCCGACACACAGTACTTCAAAACAAAGTATAGTAACTGGTCAGCATCCATAGCTCAAATGATTAAGTTACCTTGATTTTTAAAGAATACTTGGTGATTCTTTGTAAATTACTGATATTGTTATTTGAAAAACTCTGCGATCTGTTCAATCCTTGTAATTCTTTCCCTAGGTACTTCATTCATATCATTTTCTAAAGAGTTACATATTAATTTGTTCATAAATATATTCTTAATTTTATTTTCTAGTTCTGACTCAATTTTTATTTTTTTAACTTTTCCACTCAAATCAACCTCTCCACAGAAGAGAGCTAATTCCTCATTATTCTTCTTATAATAAGAGCTAAGAATCGAGCTAATAACTGCAAGATCTAACTTATTTGATCTCGACTTGAGTTTATCAACAGAGAGATAAATATCATAATTCCTAAAACTTATATCACAGTACTTTTCAATTATTGCTATAAGTAACATAAACCGCTTATGCTCTATGCCCTCTGCAATTCTCTTTATATTTCCGCTGAAGTTCTCTATAACAAGAGATTTAACTTCTACAATTTCGACTTTATTCTTTACCATTAAAGGACAAAGCACTTCACCATGAGAGAATGTATATTCAATATCCTTATGCTCATCAGAACTTATATCTAATCCATTCTCCGTCATAGAAAATTCTACTTCATCACTAACATTACCATGACGATTCTTGATGGCAGATAATACTATATTATCACGCTCTTCGCCTCTTTGTAGCTTAAATACTACGTCTACCATATGCTCAAGTAGCTTAGGCCCTGCTAAGGTTCCCTCTTTATTCACATGACCTGTGGCCATGCATGGAATATTTTCTTTTTTCACATATTCTATTAATTTATCTGAGCAATCCTTAAGTTCTGTAATAGAGCCTGTTCTATTATTCTCGTCGCTAGACCTTAGGGTTTGAATAGAATCTATAATGATGAAATCTGGTTGGACTTTCCTAAAGGCATTTTCTATATTTCTCCAGTTTGTTTCATGGTAAATATATAAATTTTCATGCTTTATACTACATCGTTTTATTCTTGAACTTATTTGATCTTTGGTTTCTTCTCCAGATATATAGAGAACTTTTTTATCAGGAAGCCAATCTATAAGACTTAGCATAAAGGTTGATTTACCTACTCCAGGCTCACCTGTTAAAAGATACAGACTACCTTTTACAATACCACCACCCAGAAACTTGTTCATTTTATGTGATGTCGTTAAATATCTTAACTCTGACTCTTTATGGGATTTTGCGCAATATAGAGCGATATCATCTTTAGTTATTTTATTATGGTATTCACTCTTATGGATTAAACTATTCCACTGCTCACAGCTTGAGCATTTGCCTGTCCATTTCGCAACTTCATGTTCACATACCTGACAGATATATACGTTTCGCTTATTTTTCTTTTCATTATTCACTAAGCACCTATTTTATTAAGGAGCTCCTCTTCAGATATAATCTCGATTCCAAGATCTAATGCTTTTTTATACTTAGATGATTTGGCCTCAGTTTCATTAGTGAGAAGCATAGTTGTATTCTTACTTACAGAACCTACAACAGCTCCACCTGCACTTCTAATTTTTGACTCTATCACACTTCTTTTTTCCGATAGTGAACCAGTTATGCATATCTTCGTACCTGACAACAGTCCACTATCTTCATTCGTTTCTTTAAATGAGAAGCCAAGTTTCAATAGTTCATCTATTAAATTTTCTTTTGACTTCAATGATTTAACAAATTCAGTGGAGGACTTCTCTGCAAAACCATCAAGCTCTGCGAGTTTTTGTGCAGTCATTTTCTTTAACTTTTCAATCGTATCAAATCCGCCCTGTACGACCTTTTCACACTTATTAAATGCTCCGCCACTAATTCCTAGTGCTGCTAAGAAAGTTACTAAATCTACATTCTTTGATTCATTAATGTTTTCTATTAACTTATTTGCTAACTTATCTTTAACCTTATCTAGTCCCAAAAGATCTTCTTTTGTAATCTTGTAGACATCATCGATTGAAGTTATTAGCTTCTTATTAATCATTTCATCTAGTCTCTTAGAGCTTAAATCATCTATTCCTATTTTTTGAATGAAATTAAGAATCGACTCCTTCACTTGTGCAGGACACTCTTCATTTCGACACACCAAT
>DDIK01000181.1 GCA_002338505.1 Bacteriovorax sp. UBA1852 | reverse complement strand
AAAGAGCATAGAAACAATGAACGGCAAGATAAATGCTGTCATATAGAACACGTCAATTTCGAAAATACGATAGACAGTGAACGGAATAAGAATTGCTGAGAAGTAACAATAGTAGCGCTTTATTTGTGACATCAACTCTCCAAAAAAGAAAGCACTCCCTAGAGAGTGCTTAAGTTTATTTGAAAATTCTTAATTCTTTATTACTTTGCAACACCAATTGCTTTAGTCTCTCTTACAACTGTAACCTTAATCGTTCCAGGATAAGACATCTCATCTTCGATCTTTCTAGCAATATCTCTAGAGAGCATAACTGTTTGCTCATCATCAATTTTACCATTTTCAACGAAGACTCTAACTTCACGTCCACCAGAGATCGCATAAGATTTTGATACTCCATCAAAAGAGTTAACAATTTCTTCAATATCTGAAAGTCTAGAAACATAAGATTCAGTAAGAGCTTTTCTTGCTCCAGGTCTTGCGCCACTAATTGCATCTGATGCTGCAACAATGTGAGCTAGTATTGATTCTGGCTTTTCATCATCATGGTGAGCTCTAATAGCATGAACAATGTCTGGAGACTCTCCATACTTTTTAGCAAAGTCTGCACCAATAACAGCGTGAGATCCTTCAGCAGAAGCATCTAAGACCTTTCCAATATCATGTAAGAGACCAGCTCTTCTTGCTTGCTTAACATTTAATCCCATCTCACTTGCCATTGCACCCGCGACAAAAGCCGCCTCAATTGCATGCTGATACTGATTTTGAGTATATGAAGTTCTAAAGTTTAGAGCTCCAATAAGTTTTAAGATTTCAGGGTGAATCCCATGCACACCAATCTCAAGTTGAGCTTTTTCACCAAGTGATAGTAAATGTTTTTCAAACTCTGACTTTGATTTGTCATGAAATTCTTCAATTTTTGCAGGATGGATTCTTCCATCAGCAATAAGTTTTTCAATAGTCTTCTTTGCGATTTCTCTTCTAACAACGTTAAAAGATGAAATTACAACAAGCTCTGGAGTGTCATCAATAATAAGATCGACACCACAAATTTGTTCGAAGGCCCTAATGTTTCGACCTTCTCTACCAATGAGACGACCTTTAACCTCATCTCCAGGAAGATCGACTGTCGTAATCGTTTTTTCTGCGACATATTCTCCAGCAAACCTTTGAACTGCAATACCTACAACTCTCTTTGCTCTTTCTTCCGCTTCTTCTTTTGCGTCTTCTTCCATTTTTGTAATCATTTTAGAAAAATCAACTTTTGCTTCTTCTTCCATTATCTTGATTAACTCATTCTTAGCATCGTCTTTAGACATCGCCGCAACTTCCGTCAACTTATCACCATACTCTTGAGTTTTAAGAATAAATTTCTCTTTTTCGCGAATGGCTTCGACTTCTTTGTGCTTAATTTCTTCTTCTTTCTTAGAAAGGTCTTTTAAGTTCTTTTCATATTGCTCTTCTTTGGATTCAAGCTTAGCAACTTTCTTATTGAATTCCTTTTCCTCGTCATTCATTTCTTTTCTAAGCTTTTTAATCTGCTTTTCAACTTCTTGTTTTTCTTCGTTAGCAGACTCTTTTGCTTCTTTACGTGCTTTGTAATTAATATCCTTGGCCTGTTCTTTGGCCTTATCAATTATCTCATCACCTTTCTTTTCTCTCTCTGCTAGTTCTTTCTTTGCCTGAGCATTTCTCACGACAAAACCAATTCCGGCACCGATTATAAGAAAGAGGACTGACGCTAAAATTACCTCTGTTGTCATTATTTCTCTCCTTTAGGGACTACTTGCTTCGTAAATATTTAAAGGCGTTATTATAAAATCCATTCTTATGTCATGTGACTCTGTCTGAATTTCTTCTTCTTCAAATATTTGCTCTTCGAAGCAAATTCCAATTTTTAATATATCTCTACTACTTCTCTCTATTCTTTCAAAATACTTATCGTAGTAACCCTTTCCTCGTCCAAGTCGCTTTCCCTTTCTTGTAAAGGCCAAGCCGGGTACCATATAAGCTTTAATCACCTCTTCACTTTCTCTTATCTGAGGCTCTTTAAAGGTCTTTCCGAAAACAACCTGCTCTTTTAGCTCAGTCAGCTTTGCGGCGTAGAACCTCATTTCATCTTCAGAGTTCATTCTTGGAAAAAAGAAACTCTGATTTCTATCATAGATTGGATCTACCTCATCTTCTAAAGGATAGTACAAACCTATATTTTCATGGATAAGAATATTTTCTTGAAGGAAGCTTCTGATATTATTTTGAACTAAGATTGATAATTCTTTCTTTCTTATGTCGCTTAAAGTTTGAAGAGACTTCTTAACCCTGTGTCTTAAAGCTTTCTTCTGCTCTTTCACTCTATCAGTGAGTCGTTATTGCTTGATCTACAAGCTTTAGCGCATCATTTGCTGACTTTTGAAGTGATGAAACACTTTCTTTAAAGTCTTTTTCTAAAGAGAGACTTTCACTTGCAAACCTTAGCATAAGCAAGACTGCAATCTGCGACTCTTCGAGACCCGCTGACATAAGTTTCATTTTATCAATTTCAGACTGAACGTAAGTCACGACTTCGTCAGGTGAAACCTTATCTTTATCATCAGTATTATTTAATCTGATGTTATGTCCTAAAATTGAATATTCAGTTACTCCTGTATCCATACTACTATTCTATATTAACTCTAGTATTGCAGTCAACGAACGAATTACATATAAAGAGGTGTGCTACGCATCAACCAAGGCGTCTAAATACTGGCCAAGATCAAAGACATCGAGATCTTCAACATTTTCACCAACTCCAATATAGGCAATTGGCACATTTAGCTTTTGTACAATGGCCACTGCGCTTCCGGCTTTCGAAGAACCATCGCACTTAGTGAAGATGAGACCAGTTAAGTCTAAGGTTTTATTGAATTCTTCCGCTTGGCGAATAGCATTTTGTCCCGTTATGGCATCAATAACGAGAAGTACATGATGAGGAGCATCAGGCATAAGCTTCTTAAGAACTTCTTTACTCTTTTTAAGCTCTTCCATTAAATTGCCTGCCGTGTGTAGTCGACCAGCCGTATCAAGAATACAGTAATCTGCCTCTTCTTTCATTGCCGCTTGCAGCGCATCGTAACCAACGCCACTTGGATTAGCCCCTTCCTTCGCTCGAATCATTGAAGCGCCAGCTCTCTCACACCAAACTTGAAGTTGATCTACCGCTGCGGCCCTAAATGTATCACATGCCCCGACGACAACCTTAGCCCCTTGATTAGTTAGTTTTGTAGCAAGTTTACCAATTGTTGTTGTCTTACCTGCACCATTTACACCAACTATCATGATGACTTTTGGCATCTTGCTCTTTTCTCCACTAAATTGAAATAATGCTTCATCTCGTGAATTTTGAACTGGCTCCATTTTCTCTTTGAGAAATTCTTTTATGAAAGCGGTAAAGGCCTCTGGACTAAGTTTTTCTTTTTTTACTTTTTCTTCTAGTGCTTCAATTAGCTCTGAAGTCGTTTGCGGTCCAATATCTGCCCCATAGAGAATCTCTTCAACTTCTTCTAAGGCCTCTTCATCAAGTGTTCCTGAAAATATATTTCCAAGTTTTCCCCAAACTTCTGTTCGAGATCTTGATAACCCTTTTTTAAGTCTATCAGACCAGGAAACTTTTACTTCAGCTTTAACTTCAGGTACGACTTCCGGCTCAACCTCAGCTTCAACAATAGGAGCGACTTCGTCTTCAACCTCATCTTTTGGAGGATATGTTTTTTGCAAAAGTTCTTGTGTATCTTGAACGACAAGCTCTTCATTTTCTAATGTTTTTGATTTATTCCCAGTTGTAGAAAGACCTAAACCAAGCAAGAGAGCAAGGAAGCCTCCTAGGCCAGAGAGCGAATAAATCGCTATTTCTTGAGTTACGATGAGCTCTACACCAACGCTATTTATAACTTGCTGCAAAATTTGAATAACTTCATTCATTCTAAACCTCTTATGTCTTTTTAGGAGTATAAGAGATAACTTTAATGGTCATAAAAATCAATAGATATTTAGTTAATACAGATATATACATATGATATGAAGAGAAAGCACGAAGACTTATTTCTTATACAAAACTCTATCCATGACTTCTTTAAGTCTAGAGATTTTTTGCATGTGCTCACACCTCCGATAGTAGAGAATCCAGGAATGGAAACACATATTCATCCCTTTCAAATATACTCAACATTCAAAAAAAAGACGCTGCCACTTTACTTGCACACTTCACCTGAGTTTTATATGAAGAGCTTACTCAGTGAAGGATACAACAAAATCTTTACTCTAAGCTATGCCTTTAGAGATGAGCCAGATAGCGAGACTCATCGTAAACAATTTCTCATGCTTGAATGGTATCGAGCTAATTCAAGATACGAAGCCATTATGGATGATACTATTGAGCTTATTAACTTCTGCGCTAGAGAGAATAATTTCCCTGAAAGAAGCATTAAAAAAGTCTCTGTAAACAACCTTTTTAAAGAAGTTCTTAACTTTGAAATTTTAGAATACCTTGATCCCACGGCCCTTAAGAATAAGATAAAAGAAACCTTTAAAGATATTCACATTGACGAAAATAATGAGTATTCATGGGATGACCTATACTTCTTAATCTTTTTAAATGAGATAGAGCCTAAACTTAAAGAGTACGGAGATATTCTTCTTTATGAATTCCCATATCATCTTGCAGCTCTTTCAACTATTAGTGAAAAAGACCAGAGAGTCTGTGAAAGATTTGAAGTTTATTTAGATGGAATAGAAATATGTAATTGCTTTAATGAACTCACCCACCTTAAAACACAAAGAGAGCGCTTTGGTCTTCAAGCCAAAGAAAAAGAAAGAATATATGGTTATTCTCTACCAACACCAGATGTCCTCTACCAGGCAATGAACAGGGGACTAAGCTCTCCTTCAGGCATAGCACTTGGAGTTGAGAGACTACTTATGTCTCTTAGTGGAAAGTCAGAATCCTTTTTCGACTAATTTCTTTGTTGTAGATTATTAAATATTTTATGAATTTTTAGAATCACTTCAGATTTTACAAACTCTGTTGGAACTGATGATGCCCATTTTTTATGTTTTCCAATATTTGTATTTGATCTCATTTTACTTTCCCAGACAGAAAAGTCAGTTGCTATCTCTCCCGAAAAAATACTGTACCAAGAGAGAAAGTTTTCATACTGATTCGTCTGAAGATAGACATCTAAGATATCTAAACAGTTCTCTGTTGCTATTCTCTTAACTGTATAAATATTCATCCCTTGAAATTGAGAAGGTTTTACTTTCTTACCAACAAATCTCTTGAAAAATTTTTGTGCATAATCTAAAGCAGACTTTGAAAGTGGCTGATTATAATTCTCTAAATTTGCATAATAGGAATCTAAGACCATTGCGCGATAGACCCCTTCTCGACTTCCACCTTGCTCCAGAGGATTCATCCATCTTCTTACTTCAACATCGTCTGCTTTAATGTTTCTTGTCGAGAGAATAAGCTCTCTTACGAAGTTATAATCATAGCCTTGTTTATCTTCTTTACGGACTTTATTCTTCTCAATAAACTTCTCTTTGAAGACATCTACTGATTTCGTGTTTTGCGTAATCTCTGGAATTGGCGGTAGCTCAACTTTATTCACCTTTTTTTGCTCTGACTTGCCTATTAATCTTTCGGTAAATTCACTACCTATAAGATCCGTCAGGTACGGCCTTATAAGTTCAGTTATATTTGTTATCGCAAAAACCTGCGAAGAAATAAGCAATGTTACAAGTACTTTCTTTATCAAGAAAACTCCTTAAATCATGTAGTTAGTTTCTTTCATATCGTCAGATTTTAAATAGAATTCAACGGCTACAATTTTTGGCAACTTTTAAATAAATAGAATAGGCATTTTTTACCTATCTCATCAAAATTATTGAGAAAAGCAAAGTTCTTAAACTATCATCTCAAATATGACGATAATGGACTTATGAAGACTTTAAATGGAATTATTTTTGTCACTATTTTTACTCTACTAACCACTGGTTGTATGCCCGAGAGCTTAACTAAATTCAAGAAGGATACAGTTAAGAACTCAGACAATGGCGACACCACTTTTGTTGATGAGGACGGTAATGTTATTGATAGCAATACCTTAGAGGGTCCTACATCATTTAACTACCCGGATAATTATATAATTTATGATAGGGAAAGTAACTTATTTGTTCTGCTGTCAGGCGATACAGCAAGAACTTCACCGCTGCAGCCATCAGGTGACCTTGGAGACATACTATCTTCCCTTGGACAACTCAACCTAAAACCAGCCTTCACTATTCTACCTAGCCTACCTACGGGCTTAGTTCTAGACAGTGAATATGGATGGTTCAGTAAGTCTGACAATGAAACGGGAACAATTTCTCTTTCACCATCTACTTTACACACAATCACTTTAACATATACAGACCCTGACACACTCACAACATCCAGTCTTGTCACAACTGCAAATGTTGCGGTTATGGAGCCAATAGATGAGTCTTTTAGAATTAAGATTGACGATGATGCTCCAACAAAAAAAATGTTTCTTAGAGTCTCAGGTGATGTTTCAAACTTTACTGCAGGAGGTTCAGTTTCTGCTAATAGAAATAGTACCGACATCGCGGCACAGGGAACTATTCAACTTGTAAACGCTGACACCAACACTTTAGTAGTTAATATAACCTCGGGTGAGTTTAAAATTGGAGACTCCATTGATAATGCCGCGATCTACTCAGGTGAAGAAGCAGTTGTAGACTCCTTTGGGTTTTATTTTGAAACAACCTCAGGCTCGACTGATAATGTAGACCTCGTACCAATATCAAGTACATCAAGCAATATCTCTAGCACAAATAATGGTGTTAATTTCACTATTTCTCCTGACCTTCCATCTGGTCTTACATTTGATACAAGCACAGGAGAGATTTCAGGAAGGACGGCAACTGCACTCTCCGCAAATACTTACACCGTTAAAGCGACTAATCTAGCGGACACAACTGGAAAGTCATTTTCATTTGATCTCGCTATTGTCGATGCACCACAGGTCGTTGCCTATAACACATCTGTAGTAATGAAAGTAGCTAGCACCACTGGGATGAGCATCGGAGATAATATCGCGACAAACTTTAGTACTCCTTTAACATCGGGAGCTGAAGGTATTATTGAGTTTATTTCAGGCGATTATATCGTTGTAAAAGTAACTAATGGTACTTTTGCAAACGGTCAATCGGTCGATATAAATAGAACATACGTTGATGAAGAAACAACAATTGTCGATAATCCAGAATATGTTAATGCAGCTTTAGATGTTAGTTCTATAGCGGGTTTTTCTGATTATGCTTCAAGCGTAAGTAACTCAGTAATTTGCTCGTCAGCTGCAAGAGGGACAATTACAAAGATAGACTCAGCAAATAATATTCTATTCGTTTCACAAACAGTTGGAGATGGATTCACTGGCAACTTTGTTGACGACGGATCAAATACTATTTCAAATACATCTCTGTGCGGCTCTGTTGCAAGCGGTTCCACTTCAGGCGTAACAATTAACTCAGTTTGGTCTCCGACAGTAAAACTCAATGTCGCAAGTGCAGCAAACTTCATTGTCGGTCAAGACATACATGATTCGACAACTAATCTGGCAGCAGCAACTGTAAGCTCTATATCAGGAAACCAAATCGTTGCATCGATGGTAACTGAGGATCAATTTAATAATGGAAACAATCTAACAAATGATGCTATTGGGGCAGGACCGTATACAACCACGATTACATCTGTTGAAACAAATAATAAGTTTGAGATCAGACGAGGCGAAGGAGCCTTCATTGAACCGTTTCTCGCTCTTGGTAGTGAAAATTTCTTTACAATTTCACCCAGTCTTCCAGATGGCTTAACCCTTAATTCGAGTACTGGATCGATAAGTGGAACTCCTACAGAGGCGACAAACTCCGAAACTTTTACAGTAACAGTCACTAACTCAATTGGTTCATACAGTACGCTATTTGACCTTGAAGTCGTTGACTATTTCGAAGTTCTCGATAATCTAAATGGCCCATCATATGTCATGCACAAAGAAGGAATTCTTAATAAAACTAGTGCCTGTAGAATTAACAAGAAAGCGATTGAAAACTTCTATTCAGATTCAAGTGACTCTCAAAAGTACAATGTTGTCGATATCGACTGCTTCCTAGAGGCTGGAGAAAGTGATCTTTTTAATCTTGGACTTGACCTTCAAGTTGACTCTGGTCCAGATGTTTGTGAATTTGTTCAATATTACCCATATTCTTATTGGCAATTCAAACCACAAATATCTCAATCTCCTTCATCTACTAGTTTAGGTTATATCACGACTGATTCATGTGAAAACGATGGCTCCAATAAAACAGGAATGGCAATAAGTACTATAAATGACACTATTAATCTCGGTGAAACAGACGATGTCGCCACTGGTGTAGTTGACGGGTGGACGACATTTCCTTTTAATGATGATTTATTTTGTGGCGGAAGCCATTATAATACTTTTGGTACAAA
>DDIK01000137.1 GCA_002338505.1 Bacteriovorax sp. UBA1852 | reverse complement strand
CCGGTGATTGTTGGGAGTGAAGAGACTTTTCCGTGTTCTGATAATTGATCCCAAAGCTTTGGGTATTTGACGTTAGATATTTCTTCTTCTGGTATACCAAATGTTCTTATGTGTAGATATTCTTATGTGTAGATATTCTTTGGCACTAGATTGTAGTTGATAGTGAGACTTTATCTCCTCTATGATTTCTTCTTGTACCATGACTTGAAACTCTTTAGGGACGCCTGGAGTAGCAAATACTAGTTTATCATCTTGCTTGAACATAATTCCCGGAGCTAGTCCCTTATTATTTTTTACTAGCTTTGCGCCTTTAGGAAAGAGGTGGTATTGATTTTTTGATCGATCCCAATCTTTATGAATTTTGGCATATTGTGAAATGACAAACTTCTCGACTTCTATATTAATATCTAATTCTGTGTTGAAGTATTCAGTGAGAGTCATTTTCGTGATATCGTCTTCCGTTGGCCCAAGGCCTCCTGATGTGATGACCACGTCGCAGCTCTCAAGTAGATGATCAAGAGCATCACTAATATGTCCTCTTCGATCTTTTACAATGAGTGACTCGTGGAGGTCGATATCTTCTTTGAGGATAAACTTAGATAACCACTTGAGATTTAAGTCATCAATCTTTCCCGATAGGATTTCATCACCAATTATAAGCAGTCCAAGTTTCTTCATATATATATTCCTTTTTTGTATAATTATTCCATACTTTACTGTTCTTTTTTAGTCATTTTGTTGTAGAAGAGCACTATGAGTAAAATAGTAGACTTTAGATTATCTTTTGATGAAGATCTTGAGGGTTATCTCAAGAAAAAATATTCACAATATTTAGATTATAGAGTTCTGTCTAAGGCACTTGATGCTCGAGGTGCAAATAGAGGCAAGGACCCTTCTTATAACTATAAAATTGAATTAGCTTTTAAAAATGACCCCTTCGTTAATTACGAAGAAGATATATCAAAGATTAAAGCAGCCGTTGATAAACCTATTATTATAGGGGCCGGCCCTGCTGGACTTTTCTGTGCCTTACGTTTAAGTGAGTTCGGCATTTCCTCAATTGTTATTGAAAGAGGAGAGAGGGCCACGCAGCGTATGAAGAAAATAGCACGTTTTTGGCGCTATGGAGAGTTCGATGAAGAAAATAATGTCTGCTTCGGAGAAGGGGGCGCAGGTCTTTTCTCTGATGGAAAGCTTATTACTCGTATCAAATCTCCTTACGTAAAATATGTGATGCAGAGGTTTGTGGATTTTGGAGCTCCTCCAGAAACAGCATATACGTCAAATCCTCACCTTGGTTCTAATAAAATCAGAGCACTTATTACAAAAATGACAGATCATTTAAAAGAGCAAGGTTGTAGTTTTCATTATAACTCCAGAGTAGAGGAGTTATTGATGGAGGGATCTCGTTGTGTTGGTGTGAAAACTCATGATGGTAAGACTTATAAGTCTTCTAATATTGTGCTCGCTACAGGTCATTCATCTAAAGAGATGTATAAGCATATCAATGAATGCTCTGTTGCCATGAAGGCCAAAGACTTTGCTGTAGGTGTTCGTATTGAGCATCCTCGTAGAGAAATCGACTCTATTCAATATGGAGAGTTTGCAAGTAAGGAACTTGGGGCCGCAAGATATAAGCTTACGTATCATAATAAGGAAAGTAATAAGGGGACTTATAGTTTTTGTATGTGTCCTGGAGGATATGTTTTATCAAGTGGGACAGATTATGATGGGATTGTTGTAAATGGAATGAGTAACTATTCTCGAAGCTCTCCTTGGTCAAATTCTGCACTAGTTGTCTCAATTAAGGCCGGTGTTGATTTTAGTACTGATGATGTTTTAAATGGTCATTTCTATCAAAAGAGTATTGAAAATAAGGCCTATGAGTATTCTAAGAGTGCAGCTTCAGGAAAAGAGATACCTTCGCAGAATCTTAAAGACTTTCTTGAAAATAAAACAACAAAAACTTTAAATAAGACTTCTTGTCCATCTGGGATATTTGCTTCTAATCTTCGAGAAATTCTTCCTGCTACTGTTGTTAAGGGACTAATAGAAGGACTTGGGAGTTTTGATCAAAAGCTTGATGGTTTTATTAGTGAAAAGTCACTCTTATTAGCACCAGAGACGAGAACCTCTGCACCCGTTACTATACTCAGAGATAAAAATTCCCTAGAGTCACAAAGCCATGAAGCCCTCTTTCCATGCGGAGAAGGTGCTGGTTATGCTGGAGGGATTACATCTGCTGCAGTTGACGGTGTCCGTGTTGCCATGGAAATAATTCGAAGAAATAGTTAGTTCTAGATATTCATAAAATCTCTAAATGACCGATATATAGTTATGAAGTTAAATTTTGTCATAACTATCCTTTATTTTATATGTGCATATATTGCACATCATTTTTTAAAAATTGAAGAACTTCAAAGTCTAGTTTTCATACCTTCAATTGGAGTTGCTCTATATTTCTTTGTTCAATATAAAGAGAGAGCGTTAGTTGGTATATGTATTGGTCATTTAATTCAAAGCTTAACTTTTAAAGTTTCTCTTTATGATAATTTCACTATGTTGATTTTAGTCGAGATTATGAAGTCCGTAATGGTTGGGTGTGTGATTTATGTTTCTAGTAAAATTACACTGAAAGAGTCTTTCAAGCTGTCGGCTAAAGAGATATATGAGCAATATTTCTCGATTACTGTTTTAAAGCTCTTTATACTTACGAGTGTGCTCATGACATGTGTCGATCTCGTAAGTAGTTCATTTCTTAATTTTCAATCAACGACTTTGAGTTTCTTTAGTGTTATAAGACTCTTTTTCGCTTACTACTCAGGTTTGTTTTTTATATTTCCATTAATTATATATTCTCTGAATTTCTTTAATTGCAAAAAGAGTCGTAAATTTTTTTACTGTACTAGTTTAGTTACCATTATGATGTTGTCATTGTTTTTCCATCTTAACAGAAGTGAAAATGAGAGAATTAAATCTCATAACAAACTTAGATCATTATCAATTTTTGAGAGCTATCAAGTGCAGTTCACAATTTTAGAAGCCATTGTAGAAGCTTATAATGGCTACTATGATGGCTCAAATTATGTTGATGCTGAAGAGTTTCTATCCTTTTCCCATTCAATATTTGGATCCCAGCAAGATATACATTCCGTTGATTGGATCACTCGAGTTAGTGACAATGAAGATCTTGAAGAAGCACAAAAAGAGGTCAAGGCTTTTGGAGGATATATTGGTAGTGGAAAGAATCTGCCACAAGATATATTTCTCTATACTTTTCCTAAAGACTCTAAGAGCGATTATCTCAGTCAGTCACTAAGTCAGTTTCCTTTAACACGTAAATTATTTGAGTCAGCAGTACTCGTTGATTACCCAGTCTTTGGTGAGGTTGATCATATTAATAAAGTCGGCCTCTATGGTTACGCCGTCGCAATAAAAAAACAAGGAAAGGTTAAAGGAGTTGTAACACTCATTTTTGACTTAAAGAGTAGTTTTACAACCAACTTCTTACATGGCCTAGAACAAGAAATTCTTATCAATGGAAAGAAGCATGAAAAGCTAGGTTCCTTTAATGAAGAGCACTACGTGGATAAATTTACATATAAATTCCTTCACGGTGATACGAATTGGAGTTTTAACTTCTATCAAACACTAGATGCCTATAGGATAAAAAGTGATTTTTCTATTCTTGTCACGTATATCGTTTTCTTTGTTTTTTTTGCAGTTATCTTGTATCTGATAATTTTTACTTCGGGCTCTAATGAAAAAATTGAAAGAGAGGTAAAGCTTCAAACTAATCAGTTACATGAGCTAAATAATGAACTCTTGCGAATAAGTGATCATAAAACACGCTTCTTAGCGAATATGAGTCACGAGATCCGCACACCGCTTAATGGTATTATCGCAACGAGTGAATTGCTTAAAGAAGAAGTGATCGATCGTAGTTCAAAAGAGAAACTTGAGATTATTCATTCCTCCGGCGAGCTGTTACTAATGATTGTTAATGACATTCTTGATCTGACAAAGATTGAGAGCGACCGAATACAGATTGAAAATAGTCGATTTCATTTACTTGACGTTATTAAGAACGTTATTTCGACTTGTAAGCATTTAGCAGCATCTAAAGAAATTGATATAGTGTTTTTGAAGCTTAGTGATATTCCAGATTTTGTCATTGGTGATTCTACGAGATTAACCCAAGTTCTCCTTAATATTTTAAATAATGCAATCAAGTTCAGTCATCGTTCGAGTGAGATTATTTTCGAACTTAGTGAGCTAAATAATGGTTTTGTTTTTAAAATAACTGATTCAGGTATTGGAATGAGTATCTCTGATAAAGATAGAATCTTCGAGCCCTTCACGCAGGCGGATATCTCAACGACGAGAAAGTATGGTGGGACAGGACTTGGGTTAAATATTTCAAAGAAGCTTGTTGAGTTAATGAGAGGTGAGATAGATTTTACAAGTGAATTAAATAAGGGAACGGCTTTTAGTATTTTTATTCCTCTCGAGGTAGAAGAGAAAGAAGATCACTATTCTCTCAAACAAGAAAGTCGTAAAGATGAAGTTTCTATTTCCCCCTCTGAGTTCTCAATTTTAGTAGTTGAAGATAATGGGATAAATTTAAAAGTCTTCGATATGATCGCTAAGAAAATGGGGCTAAAGTATGACTCTTGCGAGAATGGCCTTAAGGCGGTCAATATGCATTCTGCAAATTCTTATGACATCATATTTATGGACGTCCAGATGCCAGTAATGGACGGTATTGAGGCCACTCAAGAAATACGTAAGTATGATCAAAATGTTATTATTGTTGGTCTCTCCGCAAATGCATTTAACTCCGATGCAGATAATGGCTTAAAAGTAGGGATGAATTACTATCTTTCTAAGCCCATAACATTGGATAAGGTTCGTAATTTCTTTGCAGATCTTGTTTAATTCTTCAGCGAATTAATTTCGGTCATATTTCGTGACGATTGCTAGATTATTAGGTACTATTTTGCCTCATTTTGGAGGTGATAAATGAAGTTTTTGTGCGTCGCTCTATTGAGCTTTTATTTGTATGGGCTTGAGCTTGGCGATATACGTATTATTGCTGCAAACTCTCATAATAGTATAAATTTACCCGCCTATAGTTATTTTACAGATAGTACTCCCATTATTGATAATGAAAGAAATATTGCTTTTAATTTCTTTGCTGTAGATGGAGGTAATGTTGTTCAGGGGATTTTGTTAGACACAAAGTCTAAAAGGGGGCACGCTCGCGTCATATTATCTGATAATCAGATTATTAATCACCTAAACTTTTCTTCAAATGGCTTGATGTTCTCAACTCATGATGGTGCTGAGTTTGTAGGTATCTATAAAACTTCATTTAATGGAGCTCTTAATGACTATTCAAAACTGCTCTTACCTGAAGATAATTATCTCTATGTAAATTTTGCGAGTTCCTCTCTTTCTAAAAAGCTTGTCTTAAGACTAAATAACTATAAGAAAAGAAGTTTAGGTGTCTTATCTCTTTCGGATATCAGGACTTTCTCTATTGAGGGAGTTAATCGGATAAACTATGTTTTTAATCCTAAGATGTCTGGCGACTATGCTTTATACAAGCTTAGATATGGTAGGTTAGGTGAGTATACAAATGAGGATCTCGAAGAGCTGAGAGTTTTCAATTTAGAAAAGGGTACTCATAAAGTTCTTCTTAACAATCAAGCTGCATTTAGTCGTCTCGAGAACTTATATAATATTAACAAGAATGGCTCTTTTGTTGCGTTTGCAAAGCGTGGGTCTGATAAGGTGATTGTCTCTGATGTTAGTGGTCAAAAAGAGGTTATTCTTAATATTGAAAATCACAAGTTCATAAAGTCTGTTGACCTCTTTTCGCCTGCGATTAACAATGTGGGAGAAGTTTTGGTGAGAGGTGTTAATCGCTCAGGTAAGAAATGTCTCTTTTTATACAGTTTAACAAAGTGGCATGAAGTTATTTGTGAAGATTTTGCAATCACGCAACAGAATACTGTTTATCAATTGTCGAAGTCTTCAGGTGGTCAACTTTTCAAGGGTGGTGTAAGTTTAAATGACCATAGAGAAATTGTTTTTAATACTTATCTCAAGAGTAGCGGTTCAACTCATGAGGGAATCGTATATATTAAGGTGAAATAATCAATGCTAATAAAGAAAAAAGATAAAATTACTAAGGAATACGACGTTATCGTTATAGGCTCAGGCCTTGCTGGAATGACCGCTGCGAATAAGCTTGCTTGTGATGGACGCTCTGTTCTTCTGTTAGAAGCACATAATAAACTTGGTGGTTTTGCAACGTGGTTTAGGAGAAATGCTGAAAAAGGTGAAAAGCATATCTTTGATATTTCCCTTCACGGTTTTCCTGCTGGCATGATTAAAACTTGTCGCAGATATTGGTCAAAGGAAATAGCTAATAAAATAGAAAGGGTAGATAAAATTCGATTTATTAATCCCCAGTTTGAGATAGAGACTGATTTCACCAAAGAAGACTATATCAATATTCTTGTCGAGAAATTTGAGCTCAAGAGAGATGACGTTGTTAATTTCTTTAGTGAGTTACGTGAGATGAATTTCTACGATGATAAAACTCTTACAAACAAAGATCTCTTTGATAAATATTTTCCAAACCGTAATGATGTTGTACGTTTCTTGCTTGAGCCTATTGCCTATGCAAATGGATCAACCTTAGAAGATGAAGCGATAACTTTTGGGATAGTTTTTTCAAACTTTATGAATAAGGGAGCCTATATCTTTAGAGGCGGCACAGATCAACTTATCGGCATGATGAAAGATGAATTGATCAGTAATGGTGTCGATATCAAGCTTCATTCCTTTGTTGATGAAGTACTTATCGAAGATGGAGCTGTGTCTGGTATCAGACTTGGTTCTGATATTGTAAGAAGCCGATCTGTTATTTCCAATTCTTCCCTACACAATACTATTTTCAAGATGACAGATAAGAAGTGGTTCTCGCCTGACTTTCTTGAAAAAGCCAAAGAGGTTAGGGTTAATACTTCAAGTTGTCAGGTCTTTATGGGACTTAAAGATGGAGAGTCTATACCAGACGTTGGAGAGTTAATTTTTTATAGTGATTCTGAGTCTTTTGATACAGATCTTCTCTTGTCGCCTAAGGCACACTCTCAGACTTTCTCTATCTACTATCCTTCTATGAGAGCTCATCTTCCGCAGAAATATGCCGTTGTTTCTTCCATGAACGCCCGCTTTGAAGATTGGAAAGATCTTGATGAGAAAGAGTACGAAAAGAGGAAGGACTATCTCATAGAAAATGCACTCAGTACTTTTGAAAAAATCGTCCCAGGTTTTAAAGATAAGGTTGAACATGTCAATTGTTCTACTCCATTAACTATACAAAAATATACACACCACCACTTTGGGTCTAGCTTTGGAACTAAATTTGAGGGGCTTGAGGTTTCTAAAGAACTCTCGGGACAAGTCAAAGGATTCTTTCATAGTGGATCTGTTGGAATCATTATGTCTGGATGGCTTGGGGCCGCAAACTATGGTGTGATACAGGCACATGATCTTAATACTTACCTAGATAATCAATCTACAAAATCAAATAATGAGGTACATAATGTTTAATTTTAATAATAGAGTTGCGATTGTAACAGGCGGCACGAGAGGTATTGGAAAAGGCATTACTGAGGCCTTCATAAAAAATGGTGCTACTGTCGTTGCCACTTATACATCTAATGATGACGCTGCTAATAGTTTTAAAGAAAGTCTTGGCGATCAAGGAAAAAATCTTATCTTAAAAAAGTTTGATGTCTCTAGTTCGAGTGACGTTGAAGTCTTTTGGCAAGACTTAACAAGTGAAGTAGAGTCTATTGACATACTTATTAATAACTCAGGTATTAGAAAAGATAATATTTCGCCAATGATGCCTGATGAGGATTGGGCAAGAGTTCTCGATGTAAATCTCTCTGGTAGCTTCTACATGACAAAAAGAGCGGTCTCTCATTTTATGAAAAATCGCTATGGCCGAATTGTTAATATGTCTTCTGTCGGAGGGAAGTTGGGTCTTCCTGGACAGGCTAATTATGCTGCTAGCAAGGCCGGGCAAATTGCCATGTCTAAGTCAATTTCAAAAGAAGTCGCGAAGAAGGGGATAACGATCAATAATGTTTGTCCTGGCTTTATTGAAACTGAACTCATTGCAGACCTTCCACAAGAGCAAGTTAAAGAATACAAGAAGCAAGTTCCTATGAAGCGTTTTGGTAAGGTCGAGGAAGTTGCCAATGCTGTTTTATTTCTTGCAAGTGAAGAGGCTTCATACATAACAGGAACAACTCTTGATATTTCAGGTGGACTATAATGAGTTCTTTGAAAGAAGTAAAAGAGCTTATTCCGCAACGTGCACCATTTTTATTTGTCGATGAAATTGTAGAGAGAGGTGAGACTTCAATTGAGACAATGTATAAAGTCACTGGTGCAGAGGATTTCTTTAAAGGGCACTTTCCAGATAATCCAATCATGCCAGGAGTTATTCTTCAGGAGGCGCTTTTTCAAACTGGTGCTTGTTTAATGGCCTCTGGTAAAAACGGTGGCCTTGGTGTTGTGACAAAAGTCGCTAAAGCGAGATTTAAGTCACTAGTCAGGCCAGGTGCAACGTTGATGATGAAAGTTGAACTAACTGATCAAATTGATAATGCTTTTTACTTTAAAGGTCGTACACAAGCCGATGGTAAAACAGTATGTTCTCTTGAGTTTACATGTGCTCAGATAAGCGAATAGGTCTTCTATGTCTTTTTTAAATGTTGAAAATAAAAACTTCTTTATAACAGGCGTTTCAAATCGTAAGAGTGTTGCCTATCATACTGCTAAAGTCTTGGAAGATAACGGTGCGAATTTATATTTTTCTGTTCAAAGTGAGGAACATAAAAGTCGTGTCTCTAAACTTTTTCCTGAGCGTCCGATCTATATTCTTGATGTGGAAAATCTAGAGGATATTGAGGGACTTGATGAATTCTTTAAACAAAGAGATGTTATGCTTGATGGTTTCTTGCACTCCATAGCGTTTGCTAATCTTATGAACCCTAAACCTTTTCATGAAACATCTCTTAAAGACTTCAATCAGGCGATGCAGATCTCTTCTTTTTCACTGGTTCAATTATCTAATGCTTTAAAAGATGTTTTAAAGCCTGATGCAAGTGTTGTTACTATATCTATCTCTGATACCAAAGCTACGAGTTATGGTTATATGGGGCCTGTCAAAGCAATGTTAGATACCAC
Organism: Bacteriovorax sp. UBA1852; assembly: GCA_002338505.1. GTDB lineage: Bacteria > Bdellovibrionota > Bacteriovoracia > Bacteriovoracales > Bacteriovoracaceae > Halobacteriovorax_A. Next base: position 9,962 of record DDIK01000137.1, on the reverse strand, counting down.
GACAGCTTATCTTGCAAAGAGCTTTTCAAGCTTTAGTCGGGTGAGATTTAATGCGGTTTGTTCAGGGCCTTTAAAAACTTCGGCCTCTGCGGGCATTCCGGGCTATATTGATAATTATATTTTTGCTGAGCAATTAACGATGAGAAAAGAAGCGCTTAAGACAACTGAGGTTGCAAATACTGTGAGTTTTCTGCTTAGTCCTAGCGCTAGTGGAATTAATGCAACAGGTGTACTTGTTGACTGTGGAATGCGTTCTAATCACTTTGACGAAAAAGTTGTAAAGTCTTTCAGCTCATAGCCTAAATTGAATATATAAACTTAGTAATTGTTAGCTTCTATTGATATTCGTCTCTATGTAGCCGTAATTTCTACACGTATAAATAAATAAGATAATTATTTATGTATCCGATAATTGATATGTATAATCGATTATCGAATTAGAAGTCATGCTAACTCGCACGTCCGTCTCATATGACTTCAGTTACAATGGTTGATTGTACTGGAGGTATTTATATGAGGATAAGACATTTTACATATGTTGTATTCTTACTTTTTCTATTTAATCTCAGGGCCTCACATGCAAGTGAGTTTAATCATTTTGAGTTAAAAGAGTCTGATACTCTTGAGAGAAATGATGTGAGAAACTTATCTCCCATATACTCTCAAATCATGAATCGCTATTCAGATACTTATCAAGGTATCGCTGATCGACTTAATGACGAGCGTCTTCCTGGTTTCTTCGGTGGACCAAATATGATTGGTTGGAGGCACTTAGGGGACTTTTCTTCTTTTCAAGTGATGTTTAAAAGGTCTGCTGCACCTGCTCTAGGATCAGATGGCGTTATTGTTAACGATGAAATTATTATTGAAATTGATGCTAGTACACTCATAGGTGAGCTTGAAGAAAATGAAGTTATAGATATTACTGAAGAAAATAAGAAGGCATTTGCTGGAGTCAAATTTCAAAGAAGATTACGTTATAATCATTTTTCAGATACAGTTATGAATGGCCTTCAAAGAAGGCCTGAGAAATTATTCTTTATGCAGAAATATTTTAATATAGAAAACTTTCATAAGCTTGGAGCGTATGACTTTCTTGTTAAAGAAGACTCATTTACGCTTGGGGCCGGAGGAATATACACATCTCCACTTAATCAGTATTTAAGTATTGCAGCAGGTGCGCTTTTAGAGTTTGAAAAATCGACTAAAGTTACATTGCAAAAACTTGGACCTGAGGATGAGAAAGAGATCAGTGAAATAGGACGTCTTAGCATTGAGAATGCGAATACGAAAAAGGCCTCAGCTAATATTTCAGTTATTTTAGATTTTTTTAAAATTCTAAATATGACGCTATTTCGATATGATTATTCTTACGCATATACTAAAACAAATAAAGATTACTTCTCTTTTTACCAAGGTGATCTTAATGACTCTAAAAAAATTCAAGAGTTTAAGAAGGCCGTCGCCCTAAAGGATTTTGACTATAACATATTAAAGGGAAATATAAAGACAAGGGAATTAAGAGAAAAGGAAACTCGTAGTTCTAAGTATCTTGCATTTATCTACGGAGGATTAAAAGAGTCCGAGACGGAGCGAAGAGAGATCGTCAAAGATGGTGTTCTTACAAGATTTTTTGCCCATAGTTATACAAAACTCAAGTATAAAGAAAATATTGTATCAAAGATTATGAACCTCTTTCTTGGTAAACTCTTCTTTGCTGGTAGTATTGTTAATAAGACTGACATAACTGAGGACCGTTTAAGAATGGACTATAACTCTGAGATCAATCTTATTGAACTTAAAAAAGATTACAATATTTCAGAAGGTGGCATATTTTCGATGAGCTTTACTCACGAACAAAATATCTTTGAAGGTTCTCGTAAGAAGTCTAAAGAGGTTGAAAAGGCCCTTTATAAGAATATTTCAGATAGAACAGATTCTGTCGCTAAATACACTAAGCTCTTTGGTGAGTTCGAGCTTCAGGCGCCGAGTTCCTTTTATTCTAAATTTAGCTTTGATCAAGATAATATAAAGCATTTTATGAAAATTGATGAGTCTACATTACCTGATGTATTTAAAAAGTCATGTAAAACTAAGAGTAAGTCTATTTTTAAACTTTTTAGATCTTTGTTTTCTTCATGCCGTCACAAACTCGTGAAAAGTTATACTAATTATTTTAAGGAATGGACTACACAAGACTATGATAAGTCTGTTTACAAAAAGTGTCGCAGGAAAGTTAGAAGACGTTATAGATCACTAAGTCGCACAAGAGTTGCTACAGAGAAATGTATGCAGTTATCTTCCCATAAAACTGAAGTATCAAAGGGAAAAGAGTTACCTCTTTGGAGATTGAAAGATTTTCTCAATAATGTAGCAAATCATATTTCTCATAGGGATACATATGAGCATTTATTTGGGGAGTTTTCTAGGCAAGGCTATGTAAGCACAACTGCAAGTGGCTTCCCGTTTAAAGATTATTTTAACGAAGGAAAGAGTAAGCAAAGTGTCCTTACACATTTTGAACATAGAAATGGACTAAGAGCACCGGCTCAAATTGATTAGAATAATTCCTCAAGAGTGTCTTCGATTTGAGATACTCTATAGGGCTTATTTAAAAGAGAATCAACTATATTGAAGTAATTTGACTTCTCAACTAGTTCTATGAGGTTTAGAGTTTGGCCTGAGGCGAAGATGATTTTAAGTCCCTCAGGTTTATTGTCTGGATAAAGTTCATTCAATACGTCTTCACCAGTAAGTATAGGCATTTGATTATCAAGTATCATGACATCAAACTTATCATTTTCTAACTTCTCTAGCGCCTCTTGTCCGTTAACAGCTGTAGTAACTTCATGGTCAAGGTCTTCGAGTAATTCACTTAAAATTGAAACGATCTCCTGTTCATCATCAACGAGTAAAATTTTCTTGCTCAATCATTGCTCCTTAAGTTTTTAATATCATCAAGACTTCTTTCTATATCTAGTCTCACACGATAATTAAAATCATCCTTTGCTCTCTTGTGGGAGAAGTAGTGTGATGTCCCAAGTTGTAAAGCAACAAAACGAGTCATCGGAGGATGTATATTATATATTCTAAGGAGTTTTAAAAATAATTCAATCACTAGTCCAATATAGTATGCCTTAGTTACACTAATTTTCTTAGTTACTTTTTTCTGTCCGTTATTCTCAAGTATTGTATTTATAAAAGACCATAGATTTACTGGTTTTTCTTGAGCAATGAAGTATGCTTTACCTGCATTCTTCTTTTCTTTTTGTAGCTCTTCTAGTGCGTCGAGGTGTGCCCACGCTGCGTTTTCTACATGGATGACGTCGACAAGGTTATTTCCATCACCTATGAGCTTGAGCTTGTTCTTTTCTCGTGCCTCAATAAGTCGAGGGATAATATTCTTATCTCTTTTTCCAAATATAAGATGAGGCCTGAGCGCACAAGAGTGAAAACTCTCTGAATTATTATCTAAAACATAAGCTTCTCCTAATGCCTTTGATTTTGCATAGAGACTTAAAAATTCCTTAGGGTAATTTAGGTTTTCATCTCCATTCTCAATACTATCTTTTCCAAAGACAACACTCGGTGTACTTGTATAGACAAAGTATTTAATATGAGACTTCTTGGCAGCGTCAACGAGGTTCTTCGTACCAATATAGTTAATATTATAAAAGTCTTTCCATCTTCCCCACATACCAACTTTACTGGCTACGTGAAAAATTGCCTCAACTCCAGACAGGGCCCTATTTATGTCATCAGTATTTTGAAGATCACCTTTAATTGTTTGAATATCAATATCATCAAGTTCACTTGTATGTGATCTTGAGAAGTTTATGACTTGATGGCCTTCATCCTTTAGATTCTTTGCTATGTGATAACCAAGAAACCCAGTCGCTCCTGTGATAAGGACTTTCATTTAAAGCTCCTTGATTTTTCCTTGCTTTGCCAGACTAGAGAGTTTCATCCTATCAATTTTGATATTATGTCTGACATCAACGGGAAATTTCTTTTGAATATAGAAAGATTTAATTTTTCTCGTGTGATTATTATTACTCGCGATCTGAGATAGATCTTTTCTTAGTTCTTGATAGTTCTTTATCTCATTATTTTCTTCGATGACTAGAGAAGGTCCCTTGGGCCCGTCAATAAGTGCCGTCTTTGATATTTGTGGATGAAGATTGAAAACACTTTCGCTAGCTATAGAGTAGAGGGCTTCATTTTCTGTTTTTACGAGATGAGACTTTCTTCCGTAAAACCAGATGTTGCCGTTTTCATCTATTCTTCCAAGATCTCCCATCCGGTGCCACAGCTTTTCACCATCTCTAATCTTTGCCAAAGAAGTTTTCTCTGGCATCTCATAATATTCTGGAGTGACAAAGGGGCCGCAGGTTATGATTTCTCCAACTTCATTATTATTTAAAAAAGTTGCATTCTTAATTTCACTTATTGCATTATCATGACTTTCTATAATCTTTACTTCAATATTTGGTGCAGGTTTACCAATGCAGGTCCCTAGTCCTTTGTTACTCATCTCGGCAGTTGATTTTAGGACAGTTTTTCCATCAATATTAGCAACAGGCAAGCACTCTGTCGCTCCATAGGGAGTATAAGTTGTTCCACTCGGAAGGATCTCTTGCCACATTTCGTGCACTTCATTTCTGACGGGCGCACCAAACATGACAACGTAATTAACCGTAGGAAGTTTTATATTATTATCAATGCAATACTTGCCAACTCTAGACCAGATCGCAGGGGAGCCAGCGACGAATGTTGCTTTATTATCAATTATGTTTTGTACTATTGAAGAAGGGTCACATTTTGCAGGTTTACTTGGGTCCATATCGGGAATACAGCTTGTCATGCCCATGGCCATTGTAAAGAATGAAAATAGAGGAAAGCCTGGGATATCAATTTGTGAGGAGTTGAGATGAAACATATCTCTAAGTGTCTCAGTTTGTTTATTAAATATATCATGAGTATACACAACACCTTTTGGTATTCCTGTGCCACCGCTTGTAAAAAGTATCGCAGCCTTTTCGTGACCTTCCATTTTGACACATTCAAATTCTTTAGGGGTTTTACTTTGTAAGGCCTTAAATCCCGCTAAGGACTTTGGTGCTAGTAATGGAAGTGACTTTGTTGATATAGAGGTCTTGATTGATTTGAAATAACTTGGGTAGATGAGCTTCATTATAAATACAATCGGCTCAGCTATGATTGCATCAGGCCTGACCTGTTTAATTGCACTGAGTAGGTTGCTCTTTCCCATTCCTGGATCAATAAGGACTGGAATTGCTCCCATTTTAAAAAGTGAGAAAGTTATTGTAGGGAAGTCTAGAGACTGTTTTACAAATAAGAGAACTTTGTCGCCTCTTTTTATACCTTCTTCTCTAAGACAAGCGGCAAAGTGATTACTTCTGTGTTCAAACTTTTCAAATGTTAATGATTCATAGCTGTATGTCTTTCCACTTTTTTGTGGGAAGCGAATAGCGTCTTTATTAGGAGTTTTCTTTGCTTGTTCAATAATCCTATGGGCGATGTTCATTTGTTACACCTTCAAGGAAGTTTCTTATTTCGTGTAGGCAGTTAACTCTTTCATCTTCTAAGACATAGTGACCGGCATTCTTGTACGTTATATATTTTGAACTCGGATAAAAAGTCTTCCATTTACTTAAGAATTTATCGTTAAAACAGAAGTCCTTTTCTCCCCAAAGAAATAACTTAGGACAAGTGATCTGCTTTAAACTTTGCTCAATTGTCTTGAGAGTTTGATAGCTTCTGTGAGATGAGTTCATTGGTATATCTTCTACAAACTTAGCTGTAGCGATTCTGTTATTGTAGTTATCATATGGTGCTAGATATCCAGCTTTGACTGATTTTGGTAGCTTCTTATTGACGGCCATGAAGGTCGCAGGAAAAGCAAATGCATTGAAATGTCTCACCATCTTTTCACCGATAAATGGAATCTTACAAAGAGCAATGCTAAACGGTATATCTTTTGATCTAAATGCGGCTGTATTTAGAAAGGTCACCGATGCGACACGATCTTTCAAGCGACTTGCGACACCCATTCCAATAGCTCCTCCCCAGTCATGAACGATAAGAGAGAACTTTTCAATCTTTAACTTTTCAATAAGCTTTAAAACATTTTGGATATGATTTTCTAAAGTATATTCAAAGTCTTGAGGCTTAGATGATAGTCCGCAACCGATGTGGTCAGGAACAATACATCTATAGTTGACTTTAAGGTCATTGACGACATTTCTATAATAGAAGGACCACGTCGGGTTTCCGTGAAGCATTATGACAGGGAAGCCTTCGCCCTCATCTATATAGTGAAGTTTATTTTCTCCTATTTCAAGATAATGATCTTTAAAAGGATAGTGTTCTTTCCAAGTATTATTTACCATTTTACACCTAATGCGATGGATGAGAGGCCTGAGCCTATTCCTATGAGTGCGATATTTGAATTCTTCGCAATTTCTTGTTCTTCGTTTCTAAGTGCCAAGGTTATTGGCAGGGCAGATGAACCAGTATTACCTAGTTCCGTAAATGTATCATAAGTTGGTCTATCATTTAATCCAAGATGACCTAAGACTATTTCTTTGTGCGCTTTACCTACCTGATGACCGATCACGAGGTCTATGTCTTCTTCGTTAAGGCCATGGTGAAGTTTTGAATTTTCCCAAGTTTTCTTTGCTAATGCCTTACCGTGTTTTAGTAACTCTTCAGAGTCAGTTTCCATGACAAGGGAGTTTGGGTTACCATCTCCTTGGCATAATTTATTAGCGCTTGAGTCTGTCATTGTTGCGCCACCGATGATCTGATGGCCATTAGGACAAAGACTCTTGTGACATATTGAGTATGCCACAGCAGTTGATCCAATCGTAAGATTTGCAAAGTACTTTTTAACTGTCTTTCTTGTGATGTCTGTATTTGTATTAAGTTCTTTAATCGTCGCTTCGAGTAGGGGACCTGAGTTTTCACCAGAAACAACAATGGCCCTCTTGATAATTCCTTGCTCAATCATTGAGGCCGCGACAACCCATGAATTTATCATACCTAAGCATGCATTAGATAAATCAAATATTGTTGTGTTTTCTTTAAAGCCAATATTACCATGTATAATTGAAGCAGTGGAAGGTTCTAAGAAGTCGCGACATACCGATGAATTAATAAGCATGTCGACATCAGACTTATCGAAATCTGATCGGCTTAAGAGATGATTTATCGCTTTTGTAGATAGATCACTAGGGAGAGTTCCACTGGGCCACAGACCTCTTTTTTTTATTCCCGTCATCAATTCAAGTCTTCCCTGTGGAAGCTTAAGGCGATTGTACAGAGGTGAGAGCATCTCTTCCATTTGATCACTTGTGAGATATTCATCAGGTAAGTGATATCCATAATTTTCTATAACGACATTTTCAAATTTCACGACGTAATTTTCCTTATTCCATTAAACCATGAAGGTTGGCCATTGAGATTCCTGAAAGCATTGATCCAACAATTCCAAGAAAGCCCTGATCTGTACCGCACAGGAAGAGTCCTTCAGTTTTTGTTTTGCCGTCTCTAAGTTTGTCCGTCGAACCATAAACTGTCCCATCAAAGTGTCCTGTGTACTTTTTTATTGTCGTCGGAGTGAAAACGTCACTGAATGTCACTTGTGGTGAAAAGTCTTCATAAATACTTTGAATGATTTCTAATGAGTCACAAAGTACCTTGGATTTATGTTCTTTATATAGAGGTTTTTCAAGCTCATGCCACTTATTATAATTTGCCATAAATGTAACGCGAGCGATCCCTTCTTCAAGATCGTCATTAGTGAAGTTGTTTGGAAAGCACACAACAGCACTTCTGTTATCATAGAGATCTTTAGGCTTTTGGTAGTGGTATTGAGATGAATTATTATAAAAGACAATTGTATCATCAATTCCAAACTGAGAGGGCTTCATATCAAGACAAACGATACTTTCACAAAATGAGAGAGGCCCTACTTTTGGCATTCTTTGATCATTATTCTGAGTCTCTTTATCAAGATCATCCTCTTCGCAAAGAACTTTGATTGTCTCAGGGTGTCCCATGCTTGAGATGACTTTGTCTGCATAGAGAATATCACCTTTTTTAAGGACAACACCTTTGACCTTACCGTCTTTTTTAATAATATTTTTAACTTCTGATCTGAATTTCAATTCACATCCACTTTCTTCAAGCTTATTAAGGAGTAAGTTGATAATTGTTCTTACTCCACCTTTTGGGCGACAAAACCCTTCAAGGTAAATACTCTTAAACATGATGACAAATTGAGAGAAGTCCATATCGTCTTCCCAGGCTGATCCATATATGAGTAGGGGACAGAAGATCATTTCGATGAGGTATTCGTCTTTGAGAAACTTTCTTGCAACATCTTTTGCCATGAAAGTCTTATTATCAAGAGCTACTTCATTGTACTCATTTATATATTCTACAAACTTATTAAAGCCATCAACTTCGTGTGGAAAGTATTCACTTATCTGACTTAGTAGTAATTCAAAATCATTATTGAACTTAAGTTTAAAATCAGGGAAGTGAATAAGAGAGTTTTTTTGTTGCTCAAGCTCCAACGAATCATAGGGGATTCTAAGCTGCTTAAGTAATTTCGTCAGTGGCCTTTTACGTGTCCCCTTTTCAACGAAATTAGTCATAGCATGAAGCCCAACATCAAAGTCTCTCTTTGATCTTGTGTAGTACGAGTTAAGGCCGCCAGTAATGATATGTTTTTCAACGATACATACTTTCTTGCCAAACATAGCAAGTCGTATTCCAGCGGCAAGTCCAGACATACCTGCACCTATAACTATAACGTCGTATTTATTATCCATACTTGTGATTACTGAAACTTTGGAGTGAGGTATTGAACACAACCACTCATTGTAGCAAGCTCAGGATAATCTTCTTGTGGAACCTCAACTTTATGTCGCTTTTTTAGCTCCATAACAATATCAAGGAAGTCCATTGAATCTAAGTCTAATTGCTCTCTTAGTGGAGTTGCATCATCAATTGTTGTCACATCATCATCAATTGCGATGTCTGCTATAATATCTACTACTACCTGTCTTACTTCTTGTGCTGTCATACAGTCTCCTTTTTTACTTATATTTCTTTATAATTAATGTTGAATTTATTCCTAACATACCAAATGAGTTGTTAAGTATATAGTTCACTTCTTTTTTTAATGGTTTGTCTAAGACAAGATTGTCTAGTGCACACTCCGGGTCGATCTCTTCAATTGGGTGGCAAGGATGTACCATATCGTCTTCAAAGCTGAGTAGATTTCCAGCAAGCTCTAGTGCTCCAGCAGCTCCCATTGAATGACCAATAAGTCCTTTTGTACAGTTGATAGATACTTCTGGACAGTCTTCATAGTACTTCTTAATTCCATTAAGCTCTTGGATATCTCCCATTTTTGTGCCTGTCGCATGAAGATTTACGATATCAATCTCTTCTTTTTTTATACCTGCTTTATTTATTGCCATCTCCATACATTCCATCTGTCTCTCTGGATTTGGAAGTACAAAGTCAGAGGCATCACTATTAGAGTGGTAGCCAATTATTTCACCATAAATCTTGGCACCCCTTTCAAGGGCATCTTCAAGTCTCTCTAGTGTGTAGATACAGCCACCTTCAGAAATGACAATTCCATTTCTGTTGAGATCAAGAGGCCTAGAAGCTCGAGTTTGATCCTCTGGTCTATTTGCAAGCGCGCCTTGGGCCATAAAAGATACGTGATTGCCAAAACTATTTGAAGACTCTGATACACCGCCAGCAAGAGCGACATCAACTTCTCCAAGTTGTAACATCTGCATTGCTTGAATGATTCTCATATTCCCTGCAGCGCAAGCTGCGCCAATTGTGTAGTGCGGCCCTGTAATTTTCAGATTGAGGGAAACTTCACCAGCCGGATTATTCGCAACAGTTCTTGG
>DDIK01000021.1 GCA_002338505.1 Bacteriovorax sp. UBA1852 | reverse complement strand
AGTCCTCGACTTTCTAAAAAGAAAGCTTGTGGCTTTAAGAGAGAGTATATGGAGTATGTTCCCTTTATTATTGGTTCCAGGCAATTTCTACGAAAATCTGTTATATCTTCAAATCAGGACGTCGCTAGTATCACTGAAAGTTTAAAGGGTCTAAAGCGCAGTCTTAATCGTGAAGATAAGATAAGATTATATTTTAATGACTAAGTTTCAATATAGAACATTTACTCCTGAAAGTATTATGTGCGAGCAAGACTTGAGCGCTATTATTGAACTTGAGAGTAGAGCGCTTAAGTATCCATGGTCGCAGGAGAGTTGGAGTTCATTTGTTGCTAAGCCTTCTAGCTCTGTCGATTTTCTCTTAATGACTCTAGAGCAAGATGTGTTATGTGGTTTTATTTTATTTTCTCTAGATAGTTTTGATGGGCATCATGAGTTACTTAAAATTGTTGTCATTCCAGAGCGTCATGGTGATGGTATTGCTCAGCAGTTATTTAAGAATTCTATCTCAGAAATAAAAACTCGCTATAAGGTTAGTGATATTTACCTAGATGTTGCACTGAGTAATCAGCGGGCCATAAGTTTTTACAAGACTTTAGGTTTTAAAGAAGTAAGAAAGATGAAGAAGTTCTATTCTGATGGGGCTGATGCTATTGGTATGCTGCTTTGCGCATAAGGGCTCAATAAAAAAATGAGTGTTGACAGAGTGAATTATATTTAGATAATAAGCTCTTATAATCATTTAATTTTGATTATTAATTCGGTTTATGCTTATTGCAATATATCGGGTAGATCTTTGATCTACCCTTTTTTTTATAATCGAATCTAATAGATAAGGATTGCTTTGGAAGTAGAGAAAAAGCGTACAGGTATTGAACTTAAACTATACGAAGTTGCATGTGAGGTTGTCGCAGAGGTGGGCTATAGCCTTTACGATCTTGAATATATAAATGGGAGTAAAACTCTCAAGGTATTTATTGAAGATGAAAATACAGGTACTGCTGTTATCGAAGATTGTATAAAAGTCGATCATGCTTTCAGTCCAGTATTTGAAGAAGCTGATTGGGTACCTGAAGAAATTACTTTAGAAGTTTCATCTCCAGGAATGTTTCGCCCGTTAAAAACTCTTGAACATTTTCACAAAGCAAAAGGTGAGAGAGTTGCCATCCACTTAACAAAAGAGTTTTCAAAAGTTATGGGTGACTCAGCAAATGATTTAGAAAAGAAACTCAAGAAAGCTAAGAACTTTATTTGTGACTTAAAAGAAGTCAGGGACGATGGTCTTACTTTAGATTTAGATGATGAGTTTAGTGTAACGATAAATTTTAATGATATAAAAAAAGCCAATTTAGAGCCGGAAATATAAAGGTAGGTAGGGGATTATGAATTTTTCTGAACTAGGAAAAGTAATTGATGTATTAAGTAAAGAAAAAGGTATTGAGAAATCAATTATTACTCATGCTATTGAACAGGCTTTTCTTGTCACAACAAGAAAGAAGTTTGGAATACAAGGTGAATACGAAACTAAATATAATGGTGACTATGATGATATCGAGATCTTCCAATTTAAGAACGTTGTTGAAGATGTTAGAGATAACGTTGTTGAAATTAATTTAGAAGAAGCGCAAAAAGAAGATCCAGATGTAGAAGTTGGAGATCAATTAGGCTTTAAAATTGAAGACCCAAACTTTACAAGAGTCGATATCCAAACTGTTAAGCAAATTATTATGCAAAAGGTTCGTGATGCTGAAAGAGAAATTCTATTTGCTGAATTTAAGCATAGAGAAGGTGATTTAATCACTGGTATCGCTAGAAGATATGAGCGTGGAAATATCATCGTAGACCTTGGTAAGGCCGATGCGATTCTTTCAAGAAGAGAAATTATTCCTGGAGAATCTTTTAATACTGGAGATAGAATTCAGGCTTACCTAACTGAAGTTGTTATGACGAACAGAGGTCCTGAGATCAGACTTTCAAGAACATCACCAATGTTTCTTGTTTCTCTATTTGAATTAGAAGTTCCAGAAATTCAAGATGGAACTATTGAAATAAAGTCTGCTGCTAGAGAGCCAGGTCAAAGAGCTAAAATTGCTGTTCAATCTGTTGATAAAGACATTGATCCAGTTGGTGCTTGTGTTGGTATGAAAGGTTCACGAGTTCAAAACGTAGTTAATGAATTACGTGGTGAAAAAATTGATATTGTTAAGTGGAATGATGATCTCATAACATTTACAACTGCAGCACTAGCGCCTTCAGAAATTGAAAATATCCAAGTTGATAGTGAAGAGAGATCAATGGATGTTATCGTTGAAGAAGATCAGCTTTCATTAGCAATTGGTAGAAGAGGTCAAAACGTAAGACTTGCGGCGATGCTTACAGGTTATAAGATTAATATCATCTCAAAAGTTAAACTTCAGGAGCAAGTTAAGCTCTCTGTTGAAAACCTTGTTCAGATACCACTTCTTAATGAGACAACGGCTCAGGTTCTTGTTCAAAATGGTGTTATGGCCATTGGTGACTACCTAGCTTCTGACGATAGTGAGATTGCTGCACTTCTTGGTGTTGAAGCTGAAGAAGTTGGAAAATCAAAAGAAGAAGTTACTGCTAAAATTGAAGATGGATCAATCGAGCTTCAGCCAGAAGGTGAAGAAGAGCTTGTATCTGCATCAGCAGTTCCTCAGTATAGAGGGATTCTTGATAACGGTGGTCAATCTGATGAAGAAAGTAGTGATGCAAAATTTAGTGAAGCAGAAAGAAGGCTTAGAGAAGAGCTTGCTGCTTTTAAAATAAAATAGTTAAAGAATTAGAAATAGTAAGAAAAGCATAATCACAGATGATTTGGAGTAAGAATGCCTAAAAAGATTTTTGAAATCGCAAATGAACTTGGAAAGGGAGCCCTCGACTTGGTAGAGGAGCTAAAGGGTCATGGGTTTAATGTAAGAAACCACATGTCAGCACTTTCTGATGAAGATTTGGATAAAGCAATGGGCTTAATTGCTCCAAAAACTGATGATTCTGGCTCTAAGAAAAAGGCCAAGAAAAAAGTTACTAAAAAGAAAGCTGCTAAGAAAAAAGTGACTAAGAAAAAAGTTGTCAAGAAAGTTGCAAAAGCTACGACAGCAGTAACGGAAGAAGTTGTTGCCAAGGATGACGCTGATACTGAATCTGAAAAGAAGACAGTAACTCGTAGAAAGTCTGTAGTTAGAAAGAAAGCAGATGAGCCTAAGGTAGAGCCACAGAAAGAAGCAAGTGATGAAGCTTCTGATTCTAGCACACCTAAAGAGCAAGACGATATCGTCAAAGATGCTCCACGTGGCCTTCAGGTTGTAGCTCAAGCCCCAAAGAAAGAAGAGGCTCCTGTTGCTGAAGAAAAAATAGATTCTGATGAGCAAAAGGTTGAAGAAAAACCTTCTGATGATGGTAAGTCTCCAGAGGAGCTTCTCAATACTAAGAACTTTGGATTAAGAGTCGTCGCAAAAGCTGAACCTAAACCAAAAGAGGAAGCTAAACCAACTCCAGGCAAGCCAGATATCAATGATAAAGTTGCTGATGTTGATGATGATCCGACAAAGAAAAAAGATACAAAGAAGAGAATTGGTGGCCTTGCATCAATGATTTCTGCGAAGAAAGCAAATATTAGTAAGTCTCAAACTCTTAATGAACAAAGAGCTGAAAATGAGCTTAAGTCTTATGCTGCAATCAGTGGCTCTGGACGTCCAATTTATACACAAGTTAAGAAGAAAAGAACCTATACAGGTCCAAGCAAGAGAACAGAGATCACAGAAGTGAAAGATACAAAGAGAGTAGTTAAGCTTCATGGTGGTGCTTATGTTGAAGAACTTGCCAAGAAGTTAAAAATTAAATTAAAGGAACTCATCGATAAGGCACTTGATCTTAATCTTCTTATTAAGAATGGTGATTATGTAGGTCTTTCTTTAGCGTCTAAGTTAGCTGATCTCTATGACTATAGAATTGAAGATGTTTCTTTCAATGAAGATGAAATCATAGGGAAAAAAGATCTCGATGAAGAGGAAATTGAAAAACTTCCTTCAAGAAACCCTATTATTACAATTATGGGTCACGTTGATCACGGTAAGACGACGTTATTAGATTATATCAGAAGTGCAAAAGTAGCTGACGGTGAAGCCGGTGGAATCACTCAGCATATTGGTGCTTATTCTGTAAACGTAAAGAACTCAACACTGACTTTTCTTGATACTCCTGGACACGCTGCTTTTGGAGCAATGAGACAACGTGGTGCTGACATTACAGATATCGTGGTTCTGATTGTTGCTGCAGACGATGGTGTTATGCCACAAACTAAAGAATCTATTAAGTTTATTCAAAATGCTGGTAAGCCAGTTATTGTTGCAGTTAACAAAATGGATAAAGAGGGTGCAAACCCAGATAGAGTAAAACAAGAACTTACTGAGCATGGAATCACTCCTGAAGATTGGGGTGGAGAAACTCAATTTTGTAATATCTCAGCTCTTCAAGGTGAAGGTGTTGATGGATTACTTGAATCAATTGCACTTCAGTCTGAAATGCTTGAGCTAAGAGCTGAGGCCAAAGGACACGCTGAAGGTGTTGTTATTGAATCAAGAGTAGAGCCAGGGCGAGGATCTCTTGCAACTGTTCTTATTCAGAGTGGTACTCTTAAAAAAGGTGATAGCATTGTTGTCGGTGAGACTTACGGGCGTGCGAGAAACCTTTCTGATACTCTTGGAAGAGACATAAAGTCGGCGGGACCATCAACTCCTGTTCAGATTTTAGGTCTAGGTGACGCTCCTAATCCAGGTGATTCCCTAAATGCAGTAAAAAATGAGAGAGAGGCAAAGAAGATTGCTCAAAATAGATTTGATGAGAGAAAAACTCTTGAGACAACAATTACAACTCAGAAGAAAGTTTCTCTTGAAGATTTCTTTGCAGCAGCTCCTGTTGAAGAAGGTAAAAAGAAAGATCTCAATCTTATCGTTAGATCAGATGTTCAAGGGTCTTATGAGGCTATCAAAACTGCTCTTGAAAATCTTTCAAATGAAGAAGTTACAGTTAAGATGATTGCTGGTGGAGTTGGACCAATTTCTGATAACGATGTTCTTCTTGCAGATTCGGCTAGCGCCTTTCTTGTAGGATTTAATATGAGACCATCAACGACAGCAAGAAGACTTGCTGAAGAGAAAGGTCTTGATGTCAAAACATATTCAATTATTTATGAACTTATAAATGATGTTAAATTAGCAATTGAAGGTCTTCTTGATCCAGATGTTGTCGAAGAATTTATCGGTAGAGCAGAAGTTAGAGATACTTTCTCTGTTCCAAAGATAGGTCTGATCGCTGGTTCATATGTTATTGATGGCTCTATTGAAGTTGGATGTAGTGTGAGACTTCTTAGAGATGGTAAAATTCTCTTCGATGGTAAGATGTCTAGTCTTAAGCGTTTCAAAGACGATGTTAAAGAAGTTAAGTCAGGATACGAATGTGGTGTTGGCTTAGAGAATTACAACGACGTTAAAGTTGGCGATCTCTTCGAAGCATATAAAATGATTGAGAAAAAGAGAACTTTAGAGGACGTGGCTGGCGTACAAAATGAGCTTTAAGAAGAAACAATTTGAATCAGATATTCAAAAGGAAGCAAACTCTTTTTTTAGAGGAGGCCTCAATAATCCTGCTTTTACTTTTGTAAGTATTACGAAAGTTGAGTTGAATGATGATTTCTCTACGGCGACTCTTTTTTGGGATACATTTGATGCTTCAAAAAGAGGTAATATTAAAGCTGAAATAGAAAAGTCTGCAGGTAAAGTGAGATCTCATCTCGCAAAAGCTTTAAAGGTAAGACATACTCCAATGGTGACATTTGAATATGATTCACAATTTGAAGATGAGACAGCGATTGAAAATCTCCTGCGTGATGAAAAAGATAAAGGTAAAGGTTTTTAATGTCCACAGACATAGAAGACATAAGAAAGGGGCCAGTTTTTGGCCCTTTTATATTTCTGATAGATAAAGATGTTGATGAAACGTCTTTTGATGTTATTCGTAAGTTTAAAAGACTTTATGGCAAGCGCCTCGGAAAAATCGGGCACCTCGGAACTCTCGACCCATTTGCTACAGGATTACTCATCATTGGAATTGGTGGTTCAACGAGACTCAATCAGTATACCGAGGGTGATACTAAGGAGTATGAAGCTATAGGCATTCTCGGACAGAAATCACCAACAGGTGATCTAACTTGTGAGCCTAATGAAGTTGATTTTGATGAGTCTTTTTCTGGCACTCATATTAATGCTATTAATGAAGTCTTAAATTCATTCATTGGGCCCTATGAACAAGCTCCTCATGCATATTCGGCAGCGAAAGTTGATGGAAAGAAACTTTATGAATATGCACGCGAAGGTAAGATCATCAAAAAAGATAAAGTGCTTAGGCACATTCATGAGATTGAGCTTAAGAGTTATCGTGAAAATGAGCTTCATCTTCGTGTGGTTGTCTCTCACGGAACATATATAAGAGTCTTAATGGAAGAAATTGCCGAAAGGTTAGGGACATTTGGTGTTTTAAAAGAGCTTAGAAGAACTAAAGTTGGAGATCTTTCTACTGAGGACGCCCTCAAAAGTAGTGATCTTAATGAACTTGATCCCTATGAAATACTTCGAACTGCCAAACCCGTTGATACCCTTTTAAAGACATCTAGTCTTGAACTTGAAGATGATCTTGTGGCCCGATACAGTAATGGTCAGCGTTTAAAAGTCTCAAAGGAAGATGGACTATTTTGGGTTGTAGCGTCAAATAAGATTTATGGACTAGGCAAAGTTGTTGATAATACGCTCTCTAGTGCCGTAAACTTTCAACCAGCTGCACCTAGATCTATTGATCTGAATTTAAAAAAGTAATATTTCCAAAAAATGTCTTGTTCAAATCGTAGACTACCGATTTAAGGTTATGTTATTATTAGGTATATTTTATCATAAGGAGAATTTGTGAACACGTCACTCATTGCAATGGGAATCGCTTTTCTTGTAGTCATAGGACTAGTCGTTAACTTAGGAGTTTTAAGCCTCTTATCTGGTGCTTTTCACTTCTTATTTGCAAGACCAAAATTCTTGGTTCTTAAGAGTAATATTTCGGCAACAGGCCTTGCATTTGGTCACAAGTGGAATAGCGCTAGAGAGCCGGCTAAGTTTGATAAAGTAAAACTAAGATTTTTCAACCCGTTTGGTAAACCAACTCACGTTGAGATTGAAAGAGAATTTGCAGCAAAGACCACTGACTTCGCGGTTGATGTTGATTTTGGTAACTCTTTAAAAGACGTTTTACAAACGAAGAATCTCGATGACTCTTCTATTCAATTTGAATTGGTCTCTTCTAAAGATGGAATCACTCATCAATTTGAATATAAGATGAGAAAATTCTTAGAGAAGTTTAACCAAGCAAGTGAAACTGCAGATGACTTCAACAATACGAATGAGTATGTAAAAGATAAGCCTTTATTTGAAACAACGACGAAGACTTTTATCGCTGATGAACTTCCTGAAGGTGAAGTTGCTCAAATAGCGCTTCCAACAAACCCTGCTTTTCAAGCTGCTTTCGCTGGAGCTGGTGGCGGTGGTGGAGCCAGTGCAGAACCACAAGAGAACTTTGAAGTTAAAAAGGTTTGGATTGCAGACGGTTGTATTGTTTGTGATGCTTGTGAAAATATTTATCCTGAGGTTTTTGAGGTTTTAGAAGATACTTGTATCATTAGACCAGACGCTCCTTTGAATGATGGACTTAAGATACTTGAGGCCGCAGAAGCGTGTCCTGTCGAAGTTATTAAGTTTGATCGAGCTTAATTTATATAATCTAATTTTTGAATTTAAAAAAAATATTAAGCCCGCAGATTGCGGGCTTTTTTCTACTCTTTAAACATCGCTGTAATTACAGGGTCGTAAAAACTTTGATAAGTCTAGTTCTGTAATTTTTCTAATTTATTTCTAAAGTCGTTGTGAATATTATTAATTTTACCATTTGTTTCAAGTACTAAGTCAGATACTTTGACAATATATCCATGTAGCTCACTGCAACTTTTGGATTCTTCAGCCATTTTATCCATAAGATTTATAGCTTGGTGGAAACTCTCAGTGTATAATTCCTGCTCATCTTTTTTAACTAATGCATGATCATACTCAATCAAAATCCTGGAAAATTATAAAAAAAAAGCCCAGTTTTCACTGGGCCTAAAGCTTCTATTTTAAAAATCTCTTATCTATTTTCTTGTGGGTTTAACATAAAGAAGATATTTGAAAGCTCCGTTACATTACCCTTGATTCTATCGTGGCTATTAGAAGCCGACTTATCTGGTTGGTAAGCACTAAATACAGGTGAACCAAACTTATCTTGTAGTTTAGTGTGGGCAAGCACACTTGAGAAAAGTAGTTCGAGTAAGTTTAGCTGTCCTTCTGCATTTATTGTCGGTACCGCCCAGTTGTTAAGATCGTTCTTAACAAATCCTCTAATTAGGTTTGTGTGTCTCGATCCTTTTATCCCTTGAAGTGTGTTCTTGTAAGCTGCAGGACAGTTATCTCTTTTTTGGATACATGCTTCTGCTGCTTGTATTCTTGTTGCTACATTTTGTAGCGCTCCGCCTTCTAGAAGCTCCATTGGGATTTTAGTAGGGTCAACGCCAATCTTAAGCATCCTGTCTGAGTACAACTTCTTAAAGACATCATTTGAAAACTTGTCAGGCGTTAGTTCCTCTAAGAATTTTTTTGCCTTTTCGACTTCTTCAGGAGTTCCGTTAGTTAGTCTATTCTTGTAAAGAGGAACGAGTTCGATATATGAATTAATGATATCGTCCTGTGCTCCTTGAGCTATTAACTCCGGAAGCGCAGCTGTTAACTCATCCATTTTAGCTTGATCAAAGTCTTGACTCGCTGGTACGCCTGCAAGAAATTGTGCAATCTGTGGATAGATCTCCGCTTTTTTCTCAAAAACTTCTGATAGTTCACTGATAGGTCTTAAGATATCACCCTTAACAATTAACTCAGATGCCATATATGAGTCATTTGCATCCGGGACAAATACTTGATCACCACCGACGATTTGTACATATGGCTCAAGCTGTCCGTTTTCAGGGTTGATCATTTTTAGATCATCTTCATTTTTCCCTTCAATTCTAAATGCTCTTGAAGGGTTAAATGTTGGCTCGTAAGTCTTAATGTTTAAGAAGTACATCGCCCCAAACACAGCATAGTTTCTAATAAACTCATTAACTGTTGAACTAAAAACTTTTCTATCAAGTTCAGCAAGTTGATACTCTGGAGCCTTACTTGGGTTATGTAGGTTTAAGTCTACAAGCGCCAGTGGCTTAACATCATCTAATAAAACCTCTTGTAGAGTCTTAAGTACTAGTGACTGATTAGAGTCTCTTCTAAAGATAAACTTTTCAAGAAGTGTATAAGGTATTCTTAAAGAATGCTTATAGTATCTATATGATGGAGAACTGTCAGCTGTGAGTGCCATGATTGCAGCAACCTTATCATATTCTGTTCCTCTAAACATTGCTCTAAAGTCTTGAGAGTCAAAAGTTCTTCCTTCCGTCCATTTGGTTTCAACCATAATGGCCTTCTTCTTTTCAACCTCAACAGGTCCCACGGCCTTCTTATATTTAATTCCCGCAGGAATAAATCTCTCTTCGCGATTACTTGCTGAAACATAATTTGGTGCTTCAGGTGTTGCGACGACTGATCTTAAGAAGTCCATTGAAGTTTGAACCGCTCCGATCATATCAGTAACACGTGCATTCCACTCTTCTTCAGTATAATTTCCTCTTTCAAAGATTAATTGGTACCAAAGCTCTTCGTTAAGTTGTCTAAGCTTCATGAACTTTCCTAGTAGCCACTGAATTGGTCCACCTAGGTAGAAGTCTTTTCTTTGACCAGGGAAGTAGATATAATCATAAAGCTTTCTATAGTCATGAATTGTATTATCAACAATCTCTTGAAATGTCGTACCGGCATCATGTCTATTACACTGAGGTGATTGACCAGCGTCTTCATCAGTACAGAATTTAATCTTCTTCGTACCAAATTGCTTAATCTCATCACGTGATATGTTTTTAACATTTTCTTTACCGATAGCATCGATCATATCTGAGATATGAGCTAATTGAGTATACTTCACTCCTTCTTTGGTCTTATGTTTAACATTTCTTAGTTTGATCGTTTTTCCAAACTTAGTCATAGTCTCTACTGGAGTATCCGTTACTTGTTCAAGTTCAATGTATCCAGTGTATGCAGCTCTAAGAGCATAGACATCATAAGGCCCTAGACCATCATAAGTAATATGATCATCTGTCTGGTAATCCATTATTGAAGATGAAGCTCTTGTTGCATTTTCATCATCACTTGTAAATTTCCAGTTCTTCTTGTCAAAAGAA
Source organism: Bacteriovorax sp. UBA1852 (assembly GCA_002338505.1). Taxonomy (GTDB): domain Bacteria; phylum Bdellovibrionota; class Bacteriovoracia; order Bacteriovoracales; family Bacteriovoracaceae; genus Halobacteriovorax_A. The sequence goes on along the minus strand of DDIK01000021.1, from coordinate 9,443 downwards.
CCAATGAAGTTGTGTCTTAGACCAAGGTTGTGTCCGATTTCGTGAGCAAGTGTTGGCATCCAGATATCAATTAAGATATCGTTCTTTCCAAAGTCAGTGCTCGCTTTCTCTACTACGTCATAACTTCTTGCTAGCTTTGATAGTACATATTCTGATTTTCTATGAACACAAATAGGGTTCTTTATATCAGATTTACCATCTCTCTTAGTCCAGTGAAGTTTTTCAAGTATCTTCGCTTCTTGTGCCTCTCTAGAGTCTTCTCCGTGTAGTACTTGAGCAAGCTTAACTTTATCGTTGAAGTTATTGTATGCACCTAGGTACTTAAGAGTCTTTTCAAGATTTTTCTCATCTTTAAAAAGCTCTACGATCTGTAAGTCTTTTAATGGTGTCTTAATTCCATATCCATCTTTTGAGATGTCATAAACCTTATCAATAGCGTCATTAAATTGTGTTGCACTGATCTTTAACTTTAGAGTATCGTTGATGACTCTAAGTGGATCCTTTGTGTCATTCATCTGCTTTTGTAGATATTCTAGTGCTACGTGAGCATGATTGTTATGATCAAGACTAGCAAGAATTTCTTCTCTTATATTTGATGACTTCTGATCTTTGTCACCATATAGTAATTGACGTTGTTTCTCTGCGTCCGCCTCCCATATAGCTTCGAGCTCATCTTCTGTGTATGCTGGTTCATCACTTAGGTTTATAAAGCTTACCTGATCTTCATCCTTGGCCTGGTCTTTGTAATAAACAAACTTACGTGCCTTATTCATGCTATCAAGATACTTCTTTTCTGCTTTCGCTTGATTAACCATCCAGTCAATCGAGCCTTTCATATTACCACCATATAGGTAAACCGAAGCTGACTCTACAAAACCATTTCTTGGGTTAGAGTGAGGTCCACCAAGTCCGATAATACTTAAACTTGTACCTTTTTCTACCCAGTAGATGTAGTTTCTGTTGATATCACCGATATGACCTTTTTCAACGACTTCTAAGCCTTTGAATCTTTTTACACCTGCTGGCATTGAATCATCTCTCTCAATTTTAAGAGTAATGATGTCTTTTCTGTTTTCGTTATCTGTTCCTTTGAAAGCTCTTTTAAAACCTACGTTGATGTCATCAACAACTTTCTTCGATGACTTGATAAGTTTATTTCTAAGGTCTTTTTCTGCACTCTTAAGTGTTCTTCCTTTCTTTGCATTAGCTGCTGGAATTCCTGCTAGTACATAAGTAATGTTCTTACCTTTTCTAATGTCGTAAACCATAGGTAGAGATACACTTGAGTCGAAATTATTTGTTTGTTCAGAGTATCCTTTAGGTACAGTCTTCTCTCCAGTGAATATACCGAAGTTAAATTTCTTTTGAACTTCATAAGGTATTGCAAGAGGTGGATTCTCATCCTTACCTGTATACTTCTTAAATGATACTCTTTCTTTAAACGTTAATGTTCTATGTGCTTGGTCAGAGTAATATACTCCTGAACAGTCCATTGATCTGCTTGGCATTGCAATATATGTTGAAACGATAGAGTAGTTAAGGAGGTCATCCATACCATCAGCTTCTTGAACAATATCGATCGCTTCTTTTGATCTTGGCTCTTGACCTGCAAAACATCTTTCTCCAGAGAAGAAGTCAATTGCTGAGTCAATTCTTGGTGCACTATTGGCAGCAAGGTTTACGATTGCAAACGCTTGGTCGTCTAAGTAATCAGATGCTTCATATCTCTTAACTCTTAGCTTCTCACCATCATCGTTAAATTTGATTTCTCTCACATATCTTACAGGAAAAGACATGATGATCTCTTCGTCAACTTCCGTTGTTCTTGTCTTAGCAAGTGTCGCTCTTGAGTTTTTTACATAAACAGCATCGGCATCAAAGACAAACTTTACTAGTTTTACATTCCATCCACCAGCTGAACCAGCAAATGTGTAGTTGTAAACATTAGGAGAGTCTTCAAGCACTCTTCTCATCATGTATTCGTCATTCTTGAATTTTGATAGTTTTAACCATACTGTGTCTTTCTCTTCTTTTAGACTATAGTTAACTCCGTCTCTTACATTGTTCTCACTAATCATAACAAGTTGTGATGTTTTTGGATCAACACCGTCATAGTTAATAACTGTTTGAGCGAGTAACTCATTTGTGACACGATCTCTGTGCTGCTTTAAGTTAATGTGAGTAACACTTGCAGTGTATTCACCTCTTAAATAGCAGTTGTCAATTTCTAACTTGTCACTGTCACTTCTTCCTAATGTCTTGTTGAGTGCATCAACTTGTGCCTGATCTTTAAATGAACATTTATTTATATATCGATTATAATTTCCTTTTGATAAAATTGTTTTCTCTTCTTCATTCAGGTCGGATTCGTTTATAAACCTTGAGACTACTAGGTCACTATCAAATATTGTTACTTTGAAAGCATCTTTATCCGTGAACTTGTGAAATCCATTTTGTTCAGACTGATCTAAAGACTTGTCCTTGACGTTAAGAAGGCGCTTAATTCTTTTATGAGAGTATATCTCACTTTCTAAAGAGTCTTTCTTAAAAATACTTTGATTAATCACTGCTTTAAAGTCTGTTATTCCTGCTGAAATAGGATCATTTGATAAGGGTAGTATATGAGTAGCTTCATCCCTGTCCGTCTCATTGAGCCTGTATACAACTTCTTTTGTGTCCTCTTTGGTTATAACTTTGGTCTTTACCCCATGCTTTGCTATTTGCAAATCAAAAGCAGGTACCTTGTCTTCGTCTTGAATCTCTTGTGGTAAATGAGATCTTACTAATTTTGAACCATTGAAGGATTTTATGTATCCAACTATCGCAGTTTGAGTGACTTCAAATGTTACGTAGAACTTCTCTCCTGGCTTTTCAGCAACTAGGTCAACTTTTTTCAGAAGATCGTTTAGTCGAGCATCATTTGTCTTTGTTACTTCTGTATTAAATACTTTAATTCCTTTAACTGCAGTTAAGTTAGAGCTTTCGCTCTCGACACCATCTCTTTGAAAGTATTTCAGTTCTTTCTCTGTGGTTGTCTTTAGTATTGCAAAGGTCTTATTCTCAAGTTTCTTTATGTTGAAAATTCCGTCTGCATCAAGCTTTACTTTGCTTATGTCTACTTTTGATATCTTTCCTGTAGGCTCAATTTTAATGAGGTTTGTGCTAGCTGTATTTGTTGTTTTTTCTGTTTTAAGCTGAGCTAAGATTGTCCCGTCCTCTTGGTCAACATCATATTTTAGGTTTATATGATCGATTGCTTTAAATACCTCTGCTCTTAAGAAGCAGTTGTTCTTAGCGACACTAATTGCTTTTGCAAAACTCTGATCACATTGAGAGACATATTTAGTACTGTGTGTGAGATAGACAATTTCTTTTTCTAAGTCTGTTAGCTCACTTTTTTCAATAACTCTTTTGATTGTTAGGCTGTTTCCATGAACTTCAATTTTTAAATTATCATTACTATTAAATGTGTAGCCATCATAAAGGTCTGATTTAATAAGTGCTTTACTATCTCTAATGAGTTTTCTCGCTCTTGCAACAGTCCAAACTTCATTTTCTATTCTATCTTTTTTAAAGATTGACTTTCTCTCTTCTTCGTCCATTCCAAGAAGACCCGTCATCTTTCTCTTGGTGACGATTGGTGATAATTGTATGTGTGTTGCTACGTCTTTATTTGTGGCCTTAAATTGAATATTTCTTGTTTCTTCATCTAGGTCGTTCTTTACATTTTCTTTTATACCAAAGGCATCGACTTTATACTGAAAGAGTGGGAGTTGACTCATTGACTCAGCATTTGCAGGCATAAGATCTTTTGATTGAATAGCGAATGTACCACTTTTCTCGTTAAGTGGTTTTGCATAAGCGACAAGAAATCCATTTGAAATTTTAAAAGAAATTTCAAATCTTTCACCTTCACCGTCGGCCTCGATCATTAAATCTTTTAAGAAAGGATTTAGCGCTTCATTTGTAGCTGAAACTATTTCTACATTGTAGTAATTCGTTGAGCTTATGGCACTGATTCCAGTAGAAGTACCTTGCGCTTCAATTCCTTGAATTCCTTCAATGGCATTTTCTCTTTGAACAGTTTCAATAATAATCTTTGCATTATTAACATTCTCTTTTGCAAAGACATTTTCTTTGACTGCATCTGGTTCTTTTTCTGGAAGGTCTTTTGCACAACCAACAAGAATTGAACTGACTGTCAGGGCCATCCCAATTGATTTCAAAGCTTTTGTCATTAACTTTTCTTTTTCGCTTTTACTCTTAAACATTTTATCTCCCTAAATTTAGAACTTCGTCGATAGTTCTAGATATAAATTAGCTTCTCTATTATCTATAATATTTACTCTTGTATCTCTTCCATTTGCCGCAAGCGGAGCACCACCAATGTCATAACCTAGTGTTGCATTTGAGTCCTCTAAGAAATCAAATGAGAGGTATGTTCCAAATGCATATGCATCTTTTGAATTTCCTCTATATGTGAAACCTCTTGTGTATCCAAACTCTAGACCTAGGGCAAAGCTGTCTGAAAAGGCATACTCTGCGCTTGGATTAAAGCTTAGTGTCCACTCAGTATTTGATTTACCAAGTGTTGTTGTTGTGTATTCATGAAATGCTTTAGTCACGTAAGGAAGTATGGCAAACGAGAAATTTTCGTTTCCAACAAGGCTTCCTTTAATTGTTGTATAAAGAATATATGTGGCCTGAACCTGAAGGTTGGCCCTCTTATCTGTATCTTCACTAGTTGGTAGTTTTATAATCGGATAATGAGTGAGCGTTACATGCTCTCCAATATCCATAAACTTTTTAATAAACTTAAAATTAATATCAGATAGCGACTGGTCTCTCTCTCCTTGGAGTTCCTTTCCAAGAATTGTGTAGAGTCCATAAGTTGCATCATCGACTTTGATATTTACATCAAACCTTGTTTCGTTTGTTGCGTAGTGATTAACGCTATCAAGGTCATACATATTTGTGGTGATGGTGTTTTTTAAGGACACTGACCAATCTTTTGACGCATTTTTTCCAACAGCACTCTGCTCTAATGCATTACTTGCAAAAGCCGCACTGCTTAAAAAAGCGAATAAAATTAAAGATTTAGAGACAGTTTTTCTCATTCTTCTTCCTTGTATTCTTCTTAATACATAGTTTTTATAGTGACTTACAAAGCAATGTCAGTGCCAAACTACGTATAAATTAGAGTCGTTTATTAGACCGTTATACTCAAGGATAGGGCAAAAAGAGGTGGAGGTGGTGATTTTTGTAAAATATTCATGCGAAGCGTCATTTTAAGTGATGAAGTCTTTGACAGTTTCGTGATTACTAATAGTTATCAGTGTTGAAAATGATAGATGTTGGCTCATCTTCACGTGGCTCATATTGATGCTTTGGTGCCTGATTGAATGTCTGGCACAGGTGAAGAGCAATTTTTCTTGTTGTTGGGCCTTTGATATAATCGATACTTGTTATATGAGGGCAGTATTTACGATCAAATGTTCCACTAAATACTTTTATACAGGTCATGTAGCGATTTTCTCTATGAGTTTGAGAGTATACATCTTCTGCGACGTCGTAGCATTCACGTAAGTTTCTGGTATTCTTGGCCCACTCAGCAGGATCAGGCCTGTCTTGGGCAAAACTTGAGGCAGATACAATCATAAAAGATGTGAGAATTATTCTTAGCATAACTCTATCTATACATGAATTTTAAAAAGTAGGGGGCTTACTGTAATTTTTTCAAGTGAGTGTTTAAAAGATCACTCTTAAATAATTCTTTAAATGCATTTTCATTTTCAATCCAAATCTCGTTTAGAGACTTTCCTGTTTCATCGATTGTCGGACATTCAAAGGTGATGACTGGAGCCTTAAGGTTTACGCTCCCATAGGTCCCAAGAGAGCCTGGTGTAGGGTAGCCGATGTCATCTGCGATGGGATAACCATTATAATCGGCAAGAAACTTTGCAACATCTTCACAGTCTCCATTATAGTTAACAATTGGCTTCCACGAGTGAATCGTAAGGATGAATGCTGGTGGATATTTTTTAAAAAGATCCATCATATAAACATTTTCAGGCTCTGAAAGCGGGGCAGGTCCAGGATTATTCTTTGCTTCATTAAACTCTGAAACCCAGCAATCTGTTTGCAGGTTTCTGTTGAGATCAACGCCATGAGAGTTTACACGTGAGCCTGATCTATAGCCATCTACATTGAGGATAGGAATGACAACTAGAGGCATTTCGATATCAACATCTTCTTCAAGCCATTTCATTAATTTATCGACGACATAGACGCCTTCAACTTCATCACCGTGGACGCCACCCATGAGATAGATGTACTTCTTTGAGGTCTTCTCGTTAATATACGAAGTGATCTCGTTACCTTCGACAGATTTTCCAGACTTTAATTTACTAAATTGCATAAATGATTCGTTCCGATTAGTTCTCTAATTTATAGATGGCACATTGGCCTTTGGTTTCTTCAACTTCAATTTCAAGAGATGAAAATGAGAAGTTAAATCTCTTCTGTGTTAAATGATTTATTTCATTTGCCAGGTAAATGGCAAGTCTCTCAGCTGATGTATTTGGTAGAGGAAGTATAAGTACGTCTTTTTTAGGGATTGAAAAGAAGCTTCCATCTTTTGGCCTAAGTTCTATATTCTCTTCTTTGGTATCAAGTCTAAGATTCGGATTCTCACTCGGTAAGATCAGTTTATGATCTAAGCTATCACAGACTTCACGCACGATAGGCTTAATATCGAGAAAGTCAAAAACCATATCGCCTTCGAGATCAAGAGCGTCGCCTCTTAATGAAACTTTATAATTGTGCCCGTGTAAAGGTTCGCGGGAGCCATCTTTAAATATTAGAAAGTGACTACAAGCGAAATTGAAGTATTCTTTATAAACTTTTATCGCGTATTTCATAAAATACCTTTGCCCTTAGACTCAAATATAATTATCATATTAAGATAGTCACTATAATGAAATCATAAATGATTGTCGACATGATTGGTAATATGAAATCTCATAATTAGGAAAAAAATGAAGAAAAAGACCATACTTAATGCTTTGAGTTATCTCGAGAAAATAATTGAAGACCAAGATGGCATCGAGGCCTTAAAGACTGTGAAGAAATATGCTTCTCAAATTGAAGAAGTTAAAGGGGCAGATGTTAGAAGTGATGGCTTTCCTGTTCCCGTCGAGGCCACAAATGAAGGTGCCTACACACTCTATAGTGATGGTGCTTGTCGTGGGAATCCTGGACCAGGAGCTTGGGCCAGTATGGGACAAGATCTTGAGGGACGGATTATTTTTGAGAAGTCTGGCGTTGATATGAGAACGACAAATAACCAGATGGAGCTTGATGGAGCGATCTACGCTCTTGAGGCCGTGAAAAATCACTTTGAAGAACAGGGAATCATCGGTTTTCAAAAGATTTTTCTCTATAGTGACTCACGTTATGTTGTTGATGGTATTGAAAAATGGGTTCCTGGGTGGAAGGTAAGAGGCTGGAAAAAAGCCGATAAGAAAAGCCCTGAGAACGTTGAGCGCTGGAAGCAGCTTGATCAGATCGTTAGTGAGCTCAATGTTAAATTTTATTGGGTGAAGGGTCATTCTGGGCACCCGCAAAATGATCGCTGTGATTTACTTGCAAATCAAGCTCTTGATCAGGCGGGATTTTAACTCCGGTACTTGTCACATTGATAAATGGCATTTAAGCTTTTAGGTAATAATTAATATATGAATTTTGACAAAAGGGAATGAGTCATGAAAAAAATTTTAGGTCTTACATTGGCCTCAATCTTATTGTTTTCTTGTAACCAAGGACAAAAACCAGTAAAAATCGAAACTGATGATGATAAAACTTATTACTCAGTAGGGTATCTCTATGGAAAGAGATTCGCTGAATTTAAATTATCAGAAAAAGAAAGCGCAGCTCTTATGCAAGGTGTGAGAGAAGGTATTGACGGTAAGAAAGAGCAAGTGAAAACAATGGAATTTGCTATGAAATTTAAGGACATTGTTCAAAAGAAAATGGCCTCAAAATCTACTGGTGAAATCGAAAAAGGTAAGAAGTTTCTTGCTGACTTTGTTGCTAAAGAAGGCGCTAAGAAAACTGAATCAGGGCTTGCTTATAAAATCATTACTCCAGGTAAAGGTCCAAAACCAAAGCCAACTGATACTGTTAAGGTTCACTACAAGGGAACACTAATTGACGGTAAGGAATTTGATTCTTCTTATAAGAGAGATAAGCCAATTGAATTTCCACTAAATAGAGTTATCAAGGGTTGGACTGAAGGTATGCAACTTGTTGGTAAGGGTGGAAAAATTAAACTAGTTATTCCAAGTGAGCTTGCTTATGGAAATGCTGGTGCACCTCCAAGTATTCCTGGTGGGGCGACTTTAACTTTTGAAGTTGAGCTTTTAGACATCGTTACTGGTAAGACTGGTGGTGAGCATGAAGGTCATAATCACTAGAAACTATTTTAGATTTTAATATAAGAGGGCCACTTTTTGTGGCCCTTTTTTTTATTTTCTTGGTTTGTAAGAGTAGACAATATTTGGCAAATATCCGTCACCAAAGAACTGTAGCATTTTAACACCAACTCTATGATCCGCATCACTTGTTTCAAATTCATAACCAAGCTCTGCGTACGAATTTATTCCAGTGTAACTTTTTGAATAGTACTTATTGTCTGGAGTTAAATCACTAGGTGTTGAATCTTTAGAATATCTCGCACCTACTTTGATATAGATTTTACTATCTTCACCTCTGTGAATTGTATAAGAGGCGAAAGGTCCTAGGCCGTAGCTCCTCTTCGAACCATCAATATATCCACCACCTTCTACGCCAACTTCTACTCTGTCTTCAATGAGCTCCATTCCAACTTCAGCGCTTAGGTCTAATGAATATGCGAGAAGCGATCCGGCTTGTACTCTATAATAAAGGGACTCTTTAATTTCTTGATCAAGGTCTTTAAGAGATTGTATTTCAAATTGAACTTCCTCATCACCATCTATAACAATCTCAGCGTCAGCTACGACCTCAGAAACGGGTTGTGCTTCTAGATTATCAATGTAGTTTTTGAGTGAAGTATCTGCCACTGCGATATTTGTAATTGCTAGGACCCCTAGCATTGCTAATAAATTCTTCATTATGGCTCCTTTTAATAAATTTTAGTGAGCCAAGAATATATTAAATTTAAGTGAGAATACAGGGACTATGTAATATTTATGCGAAGCGTTATTTTTTTCGCTGTCTCTTACGTCTCTCTTCCCTATATTCTTTCCAATAGTCGTAATCAGCAATATCATGCCACTCTCTTTGAAGTCGATTATAGTCTTTTGCCGTGGTGAGCTTACAGCCAAGATGCGGCTTTTCACTATTAAATCTTGCTACGGCCTTGTATCCAAAGCCTTTGGAGGAGACGCTCATGTCTTTTAAGT
>DDIK01000205.1 GCA_002338505.1 Bacteriovorax sp. UBA1852 | reverse complement strand
TGGATAAGCAAAGACAGCGATGTATTGACGGTGAATATCGTAATCAATGGCTTAATAAGATAGATATTGAAGACGAGCTTTACTCTACTCTTATTCTAAAGTCACCAAAGCTTTAGTGCATAAGCCTAAGTTTACTCTCTGAAGTGTATGCAAGTTATTTTTAGTAGTTGTACTTTCTTTAGAATCTGAAAAGATTTTAGCTGTCTTGATTGGGACTTATTTCAAGAAGTTAGTTGGTCAGGATAGCTGTTATTTCAGCAAGGATTGGTATCTCTATTGCAACATTTAAGTTAACAAAAATGACTTCCTCCATGATTTCAACGAGATAAGCTGTTTTAATTACAAGGGAAGTGTTTAAAGTTAAAACGACTGTTAACTCAGGTGTTAAAGTATGAAATTACTGTTATTGCTTTTATTTGTATCGAAATCATGGTCAATGACTGTTGTAACAGACAATGACGAGATCCGCAGACTTAATACAAAGGTTAACCAAGAGTTAAATACAACCTTTCTATCCCTTGATGACAAGAGCAAGACTAGACAAGACTTAATAGAATTAATAAAAATGCGAAAGTCAGGAAGACTTAGTCTTAAATTTTTCTCTGGGGTTGATAGTCGTGGGATAATGCAAAGTAGTGAAGATTGTGATTGTTCAACAATATTTATCAGCACTGACTATATTGATACAGGTGTAGTAACTACATTAGTTCATGAGTTCGAGCACTTAAAACATGAACTGTTACTTGGAAAAGGTTTTTTTAAAGAAAATCCTCAAATAGATGAACTTACTAATGTCTTTGGAGAGTTTTATTTTGGTGGAAACAATGATCTAAAAGGAGCACCCAGTTTTAGTGAAGCTCTATATTTAGGCTCGGCATTTCTATTCTACACTGAATTTAGAGCTCTTAGTGAGCAAGTAGATGCGATAAAAGTTGGAGTGAAAGATACAATTCGACCCGAAAGAAATGTTGTTGATATAATTGAGAGAGTGTCCAATGACTATCTAATTAAACATGGAATACAGGTTGACTCTGATTATGCTATAGCTCTAGCTAAATTATCTTCTTCTTCTTTGAGTCCAAAAGAATTTTTCTTAGAAGTTTATAATAATAGAGAACTTAAATCTCATTTTCAAAATCTTCAAAGATAGTTTTTTTGATAGAATTCCAAATAATTGATTAAGTTGAATCTTTTATAAATTGGACAACTTAGTCATGTTTTTCAATGTTAAATTTTGTCGAATATGTGCGACGCTTATTTTTATCCAACTCTTATTCTAAAATCACCAAAGCTTTATTTAAACAGAATTAACGGTCCAGATGCTTTAAGTTTAAATGACCCCTGACTCTCGTTACTGAGGCCATGACTCGAACTTGCTTTAAGTAATCCTTTGAATGGATATTTGACTGATCCTGCTATTTGAACTTCTGTGCTATCTAAACTGATAAGCGAGAATGTTCCCATTCTATCAAACTCATAATCACCTTTAGAAAGGCAAAGTACTTCTTCTTCAAAGGCGATAACTAATTGACTTCTATTTTTTAAAAAAGAGTAGGCTTCTAAGATATTTATAAACTCATGATCTCTTCTTTTTCCAAGAAAACCCCATAGTTCTACTTTTTCCAATGTGACTAAGTGTTTCTTTAAATATGTCTCATCTAATAAGTTGAATAAATACCCAAGGTCTGAATAGTCCTTTTCTTGGTTGAGATGAATATCTATTTTTATGCGATGTTCATCTTTAGCTGAGTCTCCATCGCCAATGCTGAGTTGGTTTTCGAAGCTTAGTTCGTGATTGAGTCCACCGTCTATAACGACAGTAGGTAGACTCGACGAAATTTTACTCTTATCAAACTCTAAAGGCCCAATGACTTGGAGTTTCTTCCCAATAGAGTTTAGAAATTTATCTGTTTTATTTTGCATAAACATTACCTATAATGATTCTATGAATCACCTGAAAGATATTAAGAAAGACCATTTATTAGCAAATGATACCAAGTACGATATCCACATTATCACTCTTTCCGATAAGGTAAAAGAGTTTGAAAATGGTCTATGGATCAATTTAGATGAGAGTCTTAATGTCAGTAATTGGGCCCAAGACTATGATGATGAACTTAATGATTATCATTATCTTGTTTACGGTCTTTTGACTTTAGCTCAAAAACTTGGAAATAAGTACTTACTAAGTTTAGAAATACGAGAGGTTGAGAACTTCTTAAGAGTGAGCAATGATAAAGTCGCAATTGAGAATCTTACAAAATACTTACCATTTTATGAGGACCTCATTCAAGGAGTGGTGAAAAATCTTGCTTATTCCGCTTTCTTATCCCATGGACTCTCTTTAATCGATTATAATGAGTACAGTTATAAAGAAAAACTCGACTTCTTCAAAAGTCTCGAGGCAAAACTTTCAAAAGTTACGTCTTTGCTCTTTGGTCAAGAGGTTACAATGAAGTTTATTTCTCTTGAAGAAGACAAGATCACCTTTGAGTTTTCTGGAATTGATGTGAATCTTAAGTATTTTAAATCTTATCTTGAAGGAATTCATCAATACTTATGTTTGACGCTATCCACCGAAGACATAATATTTCTTGCTCAATAGATTTCTACTTGTAACATGAATACTAAGCAGCTAAAATCAGAGACTGAATTACTATTACATTTGTGAGGTTTTAATGAAATCACTTGTGGTTTTATCGACATTTCTTTTTTCTATTTCTTCATTTGCTGCCGATGCAGCGAAGGGAAAGAACTTATATTCGCGTTGTATTTCATGCCACGGTAATAATGGGGAAGGAATAGAATCTCAAAATGCACCCCGCATTGGTGGGCAACATGATTGGTATATTTACTCTTCACTCGTTGCATTTAAAACTGGTGAGAGAAAGAACCCTGAAATGATGCCTTTTATAAAGAATTTATCAGACTCAGACTTTCAAGATCTTGCTGCATACATTTCTACATTAAAGAATTAGTGAGCCTATATGTCTGAATCAAATCTCTCTTTTATTGAAGTTACTTCTCAAAAAGACATCAAGAATGTTTTTGATCACAATATCGAAGCCTTTTCTGATAGTCCTGATTTTAAATGGTCAATTGACGATATTAAAAAAGAACTTAAAGAAGACTGGAGCCTTTATAGCGTAGAGGTTGAATCAGAGATCATTGCAGCAGCTTTTGTTAAGCTTGAAGGATCTGTTCTTCACAGTAAGAATACATCAATTAAAATGCAATTTGCTGGAAGCGGCTTTTCTCATCGAATCATGGATTTTTTTGAAGAGAAAGCTTTTGAACTTAAGGCAAAGAGTATTATTCACTATTGTGCTATTGATAATTTTCGTCAATATTCTCTTAATGAGAGTCATGGTTATGTTAAAAGTGATCGTAGACTTGGAAGAGATGGCCTTACTACTGAATGGGTGAAGATGTTATAGTGGTGTTATAGTTTCTTGGCACTAGAATAACGCGTTTTTAGACTATCATTAATCCATTCTTTCTTATTACTTAAGCTAAAATACTTATCACAATTTACCGTTGGGTTTCCAAGAGGGAATTCACCTTTTCCTTCAAGGAACTTCACGCAGACTTTTGAATATTCAGAAAAGTATTCAGGAAAGTATTTATTAAAATGATTAACGACGGCGATCTTTTTCCTCTTTGCGTGAGTATCTAAAATTGCGTCGGGCAAAGGATCAAGACTTAGAAGTTTTTCTAATGTCTTCTTTCTTCTTTTGTAGTCTTCACTGAGATTTTCAATTCTTGTCCAAGCGAGATTAAAGAGCTTGCCCTTGTTTGGATTTCCAAGGGCAAATAATGAGAGAAGAAAGTCCTCCTCATCTTGTTTAAGGCTATGAGATTTGATTAAGAGATGAGTTAAGAACTCTCTGTACTTATCTACTTTTGAATCTACGATAGAGTCAAGGAGAGTGTCTTTCATGGCCTTGATGCATTCATCTGATATAAATTTTTGATATTTTCCAAGGGTTGCATAATTTGATTTAATCATATTTAAAAAATGATATTTCACCTTGCTTCTTTTACAATATATGTCAGCATTTTTGCCAGTCGTTACCTTCGTTAATAACTGAGCTGCTTCCTTGTACTGTCCTTTAAATTTGTAATATATCTCTAGGTCAGATTCTTTATAATATTTTCTATAGCGTAAATATTGCGTAAGGAATTTATCGCAATTTGTCTGACAGTTATTTAATTGAGAGGCATAGAAAATGCCTTTTTTCATGCCGTAGACATGATCATTTTTTAGAAAGGAGATATTATTCAGGAGGTGGATAAGTTTTTGATCACTTTTAACTAAGGTTTTTTTTGCACTTAGATTTTCAAGAAGGCCATATGACATCTCTTTAGTCATAGACTTCCATTTCTCGTCTCTTTGCACGGGCCGAATGTCTAAGGCGTGTTTAATATACTCTGCATAGGATTTTTCAGCATGAAGAACCTTTAAGTCTTCAATGGTGTATATAAGACCTTTGCCATGAGCGCTTAGTAAAAGTGAGAGGATAAGCAATAGTTTCATTCTTTGAAGAAGTCTCCAATAGAATTTATTATATCCTTTCTCTTATATGGTTTTGAGATGACCTTAACGTTAGAAATATTATCAAATTCACTAAAATTATAGCTGTCATCGCCAGTTGCGAGGATGTAGAAGACCTCTTTTCGTGTTTCAAGGCAGTGTGAGATCAGATCACTTCCGTTGAGCTTTGGCATTATATTATCTGA
>DDIK01000144.1:34449-44164 GCA_002338505.1 Bacteriovorax sp. UBA1852 | reverse complement strand
ATAATTGTATTAGTTTGCTTGATTTCAATAATACGTCCATATCTCGACATAAAAGGTCTAAATGATCTTGATACCTCAGTTGAATTAATATTTTTTAATGAAATAATTTTCATCATGTAGTTTTCTGTATCAGGTACATAATTACCTGTGTAGATCTTTGTAGGGACATAACGAATATCTCTTGCTTTAACGATCTTATAAAAAGCACCACTTTTTACCATCGTTAAGCCATTCATATTAAGGGCAGCAAGATAGGCTTGCCATGCATCTCCAACTGTAATAGGGGTAGGAGCAGAGATTGAAATTTTACCTTTTAAGTCCTTATCTAAAATGAGGTTTAATCCTGTCATCTTTTGCATATGAGCAGTAAGGTCTTCCAGTGAGGCATCTTTAAAGTCAAAGCTTGTAATAACTTCAGGGCCAAAAGCAGTTTCAGGATTGAGGTTAACGTACTTCTTATCAGACTTTGGGAGGTCTTTTTGCGTTCTTCCAAATACGTCTGGTCCAGAGGACTCTTCAGCTAGCTTAGTAATAGAATCTTTTTTATCGCTCTTGTCGAAGTTTGATTTTGACTTGTACTTATCAAACTGTGCATGCAGAGGAAGAGTAAAAAGTGTAATTAAGACAAATGATTTTTTCATTCAGTCACCAATCCTTGGTATATGCCCATAATATTAATAATATTCTAACAAATATTAATACTTAGCGCTCTGGTTGGAGAACTTTTCTCACTTCCATGATCGCATTTTTTATTCTTTCAGTGTCACACTTATGTGAAGACTTTGTTAAAACTTGAGTTAATCAGTAAAGTTGTAGTTTAGATTTTGCTCAGCTCCATCTCTTTTTATAGTAATTTCGTAATTGTTATTCTGTTTAATTTTTCCAAACATGGACATCAATTCATTCATATTCTTTATCTTTCTACCGTTTAAACCAGTCACAATGTCGCCATTCTTGATATTTAACTGAGAAAAGATTGAACCAGGGACGACTTCCGTCATTTTGAAAGACAAAGTTCCATCAGGGTTCTTTATAGGTACAGCTCTTGCTTGAGTTAATATTTCACCAACATTTGAGAGAAGCTCGTCTCTGAGAGACTTTTTGATTTTAAACTTATTTCCCTCAACTTGAATATTATCTCTATTTGATTTTTTGGTAAGTTTCTTACCTTCTTTTGCGGAAACAATTTTTGGTTCAGGAAAGAGCGCCTTCTTATCTTTTTCACTAGCGATGTATTCACATTTTTTTGAAGAGAGATTTTTAAAGATTATCCTCTTGTTTTCAATCCGGCCTATTTCCGCTAGGTTATCAATTCTTTCGCCTTCTCTAATATTTAGAATTTTTCCTCTTTTGCTAACGCTTGCTACTGATTTTACTGTGTCTTGAAGAACGACTGTGTGAAGAAGCTTTAAAGAAAGTCTTGATTTACTCTGAGCAGTTAAGCAAACCTTTATCTCCGGCTCTGTCGTTTTCTTAGGCTCATCCTTGACGACTTTTTCCTCTTCCGACTCAAGTGCATTGAAAATATTATTGCGCTCAATTGCTGCTATATCTTTTCTTGGGTTATAGGTCTTAGGTCTTGAAAAGTTACTTTGAGGTGCTTGGGGCTTTTCTTTACCAAGAAATAGTCCTGTAAATTTACCAACATTATAGAAAAGGGTAAGAGACAGTGCGTATATAAAGACTTTGTGAGTTTTTGCACGACCATCTTTTCCTAGAATTGATAATATCAGTTGCTCACTTCCAGAACTTGAAGTCTTTGATTTTCCATTTGCCTTAGGAGCTAAATTAAATGCTCTCTTACCAGCTTCTCTATTTTTAAACTTAGCAACGAGGTTATCAATTGCTTTTAGTCTTAAGTTCTTTGGTGGAGGAGCAAGATCTTCTTCGTATTCGTCCTCTGTATCAACTTCTTCAATGATATCATTTGATATGTTATTTGTTTCTAAATTTTGCTCAGCTTGTTCTTCTTGATTAAGTTCTTCAAGGGTATCGAGACTATTCTCAATACTTGTTAAATCTTGTGGGACGTTGACTTTTATCTCTGTATTCGTGCTGTCGGCAATTATTTGCACAGTCTTTGTTTCTTGTGACGCAGCTTCTTGTTCATCTTCTGAGTCTGCATTTAGCTCTATGGGCCCACTTTCATCATCGCCTTCGAGCTCTTCAATTTCTTCGTGAATTTCTTCCTGATTTTCTTTGTCATTTCTTGATAGTTTCGATTTTACTTTTGAAAAGAATCCTGAGTCTTTCTCTGCGGTATTGGTCGCAGTTTCTTCTATGCCCTGATCATCGGCATCATCAATATATTCATCTTCATCTTCAAATTCTTCGTCGTCTACTACATCACTCTTGCTTATCTTTGATTTAATCTTCGCAAAGATGCCTGTGTTCTCACCTTGGAACTCTCTCTCATTTAATATTTGAGAGTTATCATCCTCATCGACTTCTATGAACTGCTCATCGAACTCATCTAGTTCAATCGCATCGTCGTCAATTTCTTCAGAGATATCATCAGATTTCTTTGAGAGTGATTTTTTAAATTTAGAAAAGAGTCCTTTCTTCTTAGCCATAAAACCTATCTGACCTTTTGCATTGTCATCCTTCACCTTTTTGTAATTATTAATATTCTAGAAGACTTGATCAACTGTATCAAGAAAAGATTTATATTTCCCCTCTGAAAAATATAATGATATAATTATGGCAAATTATTGCACTGTTTAAATTAAAGGATGTCCAATGTCTCAAGAGAAAGCCAAAATGAATTCAATTGTAGGAAGTTTCTTCTATGGAGAGGTAGAAGAGAATAATGTTTTCCCATATCCACATTTCACTGATGAGCAAAAAGAGTTTGCCAGAGAAATGACGGATGCAGTTAATCGCTATTGTACTGATTCCATTGATGGCGAAAAAATGGATAATGAAGCAAAAATTCCTGATGAAGTCATCAAGGGCTTAGCTGAACTTGGTTTATGTGGAATGGGAGTCTCTGAAGATCTTGGTGGTCTTGACTTAGATTATTCACTTTATTCGCGAGTTTTTGCTGAAGTTGCAAGTTTTGATGGTTCTGTTGCAACAATGCTTGGAGCACATCAGTCTATTGGCTACAGAGCACTCATAAATGAAGGTTCAGAAGAGCAAAAGCAAAAGTGGCTTCCTAGCTTAGCTAGCGGAGAAAAACTTGCTGCTTTTTGTTTAACAGAGCCAGGTTCAGGCTCAGATGCATATTCTATAAAGACTAAAGCGGTAGATAATGGAGATGGAACATATACACTGAATGGTCAAAAGCTTTGGATCACTAATGGAGGTTCAGCTGAGTTTTATACAGTCTTTGCAAAAACAGACCATGTCATTGACGGAGAAAATAAAGAAAAGATTTCATGTTTTATTGTTGAAAAAAGTATGGAAGGTGTCTCTTTTGGTGAGAAAGAAAATAAAATGGGTATTAGAGCTTCAGAAACTAGGGCCGTTTACTTTGATAAAGTGATCGTCCCTGAGACTAATATTATTGGGGAAAAAGGCAAGGGCTTTAAAATTGCTATGAATGTTTTGAACTCGGGAAGACTTTCTCTTGGAGCAGGTTGCATTGGTGGTATGAAAGAGATCATAAAATTGGCCACAGAGCATGCAAAGGGAAGAAAGCAGTTTGGAAAGTCAATATCTGAGTTTGGAATTATTCAAGAAAAGCTTGCAGAGATGTGTGCTAGAACTTATGCCACAGAAAGTATCGTTTATATGACGACAGGAAATATGTGCAAGGGACTTAATGACTACTACCTTGAAACTGCTGTTTGTAAAATATATGGTTCTGAATCTTTATGGAAAGTTGTTGATACTGGACTACAGATAGCTGCTGGTAATGGGTATATGAAAGAGTATCCTTATGAAAGATTGATGAGGGATTCAAGAATTAATCTTATTTTTGAAGGTACAAACGAGATTTTAAGATGTTTTCTTGCTCTGTCTGGGATTAGAGGTCCTTCTGAAAATATGAAAGAGCTTGGAAAGATTACTGATGTCTCTAAGTCTCTGCAAGATCCGATCAAGTCCTTAGGTGTGCTGACTAACTTTGCAAAGTCTAGAGTTTCTAAAATGATTGGACAAAGATTGATCACGAAAGCTCACCCGAAGCTTGAAGAGTATGCTGGGTATTTCAACAGTCTCTTAGGTGCCTTTGCGATTCAGGTTGAGAATACTTTGATGAAGTATGGTAAGAAGATTATAGATAATGAATTACCACAACAAAGACTAGCAAACATGACGATTCAACTCTATGTTATGGTTGCAGTTCTATCGCGAACAACTTCTATTTTAAATGATGATAATATTGAACAATCAAAAAAAGATTATGTCTTGAATCTAGCGCTAATCTCATTAAAAGATGCTAGAGGAGAGTTTATCGCAAATTTAAAAGCAATGTCTAATCATGATGATAAGGTTATTGAAAAAGCTAGTCAGCAAGTTTGCGATCTTGATGGTTATGGCCTAGATATCATCGACTTCTAGGAACTCATTTTAAATTGGTTGAATTAGTGAAAGCCAACTTATAGTTGGCTTTCTTTTTTTGTCGTGTACAATATATATATGTATAAGATTGTATTCTGTTTTTTATTTATTTGTAGTTGTTCTACTACCAAGAAGTTCTTTAAGAAAGAAAAAGTAAATACGAAGAAAGAAGCTAGCAAAGCTATCCATAATTACGATTCAACAAAATCAAAGAATACGACCTTTAATGACATTACAACTGAAGTTGGACTTAAGGGTGTTTATTCGGTTAGAAATTATATTGTTGATATAAATGGGGACGGAAGAGAAGATCTTGTTATTCTTCCTGAGTATTACTCTACCCCAGAATTTTATTTAAAAACTAAAGAAGGGAAGTTTTTAAAGTCTAAGAACGTCTTTTTTGAAGACTCGGTAAAGGCATCATTTTTAATCTTTGATGACTTTGATAAGGATGGCCGTCTTGATGTTTTAGTTGCTGTTCATAATCAAAAAACTTCTCTTACTTTAAGACCCATTTCTATCTATAGCATCAAGAAACTACGGGATAACTTTGTCTTTAGAAAGAATGAAAAATTTCAGTTTAAAGATAATTTACCATCGACAAGCATTTCAACTTTTGATTATGACTATGATGGCTTTTTAGATTTTTATGTGGGGACTTGGTTCGATCTTAAGCGAAATGGAAAACTTATTCCTGATAAATTCTATACGTTTAAAGATGGTAAGATCACTGATATTTCAGGAGTATTACAAGGCGAATATAAAGAAGACGGAAAGCTCTTTCCAAATGCGTCTCCAACTTATGGTGTCAGTCACTGTGACATTAATGGTGATGGGTTGACCGATATTCTCACAAGCTCTTCAGCTGGACACAAGAATAAGCTTTGGGTTCTTGAAAAAACAAAAAAAGGCCTTCTCTACTTTAATCGTGCTAATGAATCGGGCTTTGGCGATGACAAAGAAGGACGCATGATTCTGCGTGGCGGTGGAAATTCAACTTACGCAATATGCAGTGACTATAATAATGACAGCTTTATGGATATTGCTCAAGGTGAGGTCTCTCATTACTATGATCCCGAGATTAGGGATCGCTCAAGTATCCTTACGGGAGAAGGTTTAAGGAAGTATTCAAGCTTTATTCGATCCGAGTATATTTCAGATAAGGGGCTTTCAAATTGGACGCAGTCAGATCAAAGAGCATCTTGGTTTGATTATAATAATGATGGTGTTATCGACTTATTGATTGAAAATTCGGGGCATCCACCATTGACGAGAACGATTCTCTTTAAGCAGCTTAGTGATCATGAACTTGTAGAAGTGAGTAGTGAGGCCGGAGTTGATATCGTTAATCCTATTGGGAGTGTCGTTTATGACCATAATGATGATGGTAAGTTAGATCTTTTAATTTCAAGAAGTGATCTTCGAGATGGTAAAATCTCTAAGAGAATATTTGTATTTGAAAATCGCTCTCCTGATACAAATAATTTTATTAAATTAGTGCTCTCTGGTATTAATTCTAATAAGAACGGAGTTGGTGCGAAGGTTATTCTTAGAGATACTTATGGCAATGAGCAGTCAAGATGGGTGCAAAACTCATATGGTCCTTTTCCCTCTGGGCATTCAAAAACTATTCACTTTGGACTAGGCTCTGCTAGAGTTGAGGAGGTCATTGTTCATTGGCCTTTAGTGAAGAATGGGAGAGTAAAAAAGTCTACTTACAAGAAGCCATTTTTAAGAGAGAATTCAACAAATATTTTGATCGAAAAATAGTTAAACATTATTCATAGATAGAATATTTTTATTATCTATTACTTGAAATTCATCATACTATAATGTCATGAAAAATCTTGTGTCCTATTTTGCTACCCGCCACCTTGTTGTAAATGTCGCCTTCTTTGGAATTATCATCTTTGCTATTTTGGCATGGAAGAATGTTGGTAAAGAAGAAATGCCCGAATTTGAAAGTAATTGGGTGAGGGTCACAACGATCTATCCTGGGGCCACGGCTGAGGATGTTGAAGTCAATGTAACGAGGCCCATTGAAGATGAGTTAAAGAGTGTTATTGGTATTGAAGAGGTTGTAAGTACTTCAAGCACTGGTAGCAGTTCTATTAGACTGACTCTTGATGATGATTATCCAGATAAAGATGAGGTCATGAATGAGGTTAAGGACGCGGTTTTAAGAGTTGATTTACCAAGAGAAGTAAGAGATATCCCAAATATTAGGCAATTTAAAAGTTCAGAAAAGGCAATTCTTGATATTGGATTCTA
Source organism: Bacteriovorax sp. UBA1852 (assembly GCA_002338505.1). Classification (GTDB taxonomy): domain Bacteria; phylum Bdellovibrionota; class Bacteriovoracia; order Bacteriovoracales; family Bacteriovoracaceae; genus Halobacteriovorax_A. The sequence continues at coordinate 37,387 of DDIK01000144.1, read as the reverse complement.
TATCAAAGGCACAAAGACTCTAACAGTAGAGGACAGAGAAAAGCTTCAAGCATTAGTTCTTGGCTTTGAAAATCAAATTGTTTCTCTTCCAGAAATAAGCTCAATTGAGAGATCTTATTATCTAAAGCCTGAGCTTCAAGTTATTGTTGATCCCGTTAAAAGTGAGGAATTGGATATTCCTTTAACTCTTATAAGAAGACAGATCGTTAATAATAATATTCGCTATCCAGTGGGCTCGATGAATGATCGAGAGGAGAGTAAGGTAAGTCTTATTAATGAGTACGAAGATGTTGAATCATTTTCTGATATTGTTATCCGTGGAAATTATGATGGCCAAAGAGTTAAGCTTTCACAAATGGCAACGGTCAAAAAAGGTTTTGAGAAGAATACATCTATCTTTAAGATTAATGGGCATGAAGGAATATTTGTAAACGTAAAAAAGAGTATTTCAACGGATATTTTAAGCGCTCAAAAAAGAGTGATGAAATTCATTGATGACTTTCAGGCCAATAACGAAGGCGCAGGACTAGGGATCGTCATGATGGATGACGAGTCTTTTGATGTTAGAAACCGCCTTTCAATCGTGAGCTCAAATGCCATCATAGGATTCTTTCTCATTGTCTTTGTTCTCTTGATCTTCCTTGATTTAAAATCAAGCTTTTGGGTTGCTATGGGGATTCCTTTTTGTGCGGCCTTCACTCTTATTCTTTCTTCTATATTTGGATATACCGTTAATAATATGACTCTTGCAGGAATTATTATTGTCTTAGGTATCGTGGTCGATGATGCGATTATTATTGCTGAAAATATTATTCGTCATAAAGAAGAGGGGATGCCTCTTGTAAAGGCATCAGTTGTTGGGGCGTCTGAAGTCTCAAAGCCAATCTTTGCAAGTATCGTGACAACCTGTGTTGCCTTTATTCCTTTAATTTTCTTTGAAGGCTTCTTTGGAAAATTAGTGGCCTATATACCTCTCATTGTTATCTTGATGCTTGTGGCATCTCTCATTGAGTCTCTCTTTATGCTACCGGCGCACATGGCGACAGATAAATCTATTCTCGATCGCTTCTCTCGAAAAGAAGGAGAGAAGAATTGGTTTCATAAGTATGAGCTGAAGTATCAGAGCTTTTTAAGAAAAGTTCTCGACTATCAAAATATTGTTCTCGTTGGCTTTGTTCTCATCTTTGCATCTTCTATCTTTCTCTTTAAATCAAAAATGAAGTTTGTCATGTTCCCGCGAGAGGAGAGTAAAGAGGTAGTCGTTAAAGTTAAGGCAAAAGAGGGAACTCCTCGCTATGAAACATCTAAACTTATCCAGCCTCTAGAAGACATGTTTGCCAATGATAAGGAAAATATTGTTGGCATTAGGGCCTCTGTCGCTCAGTCTAGACGAGGCGGTAGTGTTCGTGAGAATGAAGCTTCATTACTTGTTGAACTCATTCCAGCAGATATGAGAAAAACTCCTTTAAACGAGTTAATGAAGACCTGGGAGAAGAAGGCCGAAACATTCAAGGGCCTAGAGTCGGTCAAATTCTTAAAAGGAAGATGGGGCAGAAGCTCAGGCTCTCCTATAGAAATTAGAATTCAAGAAAATAATAACTCTAAAAGAGAAGAGATTGCTCTAAAGGTTGAACAGTCCCTTAAGTCACTTGGATACATTAAAGACGTTGAAATTGAGAGACCTCTAGAAAAAGATGAGTATATCTTTACTCTCAAGCAAGACGAGCTTATTCGATTTGATGTGAATCCCTCGCAAATAGGTCTTGCTCTAAGATCATTTGTTGAAGGCTCCATACTCTATTCAATCAATAAGGGAGATGAGGAAGTAGATGTAAGGCTTACCGTTCCCGAGAGTAGTAAGGACGATATTGAAAAAATAAAGAAACTTAAAATAGAAAATAGTAGCGGACTCTTTATCAAGATGATGGATCTTGTGAATGTGACAAAAATTCGCAAGCCTGTAAATATCGTAAGAGCAGATTTTAAAAGATCCGTTATGGTCTACGCAGACATTGATCCAAAATCAAAAGTGACTCCTTTGCAAGTAGCGCGCATTCTTGAAGAAGACCACTTTCCAAAGATTCTTAAAAATTATCAAGCTGCTATCATTCAATTTAAAGGTGAAATTGAAGACTCAAGAGAAAGTCAGGGAGAGTTTCAACAATCTATTTATATCGTAATTATTGGAATATATCTTATTCTTGTGGTCATGTTTAATTCATTGGCAAAACCATTTCTTGTTTTAACGGCTGTGCCTTTTGGTCTATCCGGTGTCATTTTCACACTCTACTTACACGGAATGACTATTTATGGCTTCTTTGCTGCGATTGGAGCACTTGGTATGATTGGTGTTGTCGTTAATGACTCAATTGTAATGGTCGATAAATTTGAAACGATAGAGAAAGCGAAGGGTAGTGTCTCTGAGATTTTTGATGGAATTACAAAAATTGCCTCGACAAGGCTAAGGCCTATTGTCTTAACGACTCTTACGACAGTTATAGGTGTTTTACCTACGGCTTACGGTGTAGCTGGCTATGATTCAATCTTGGCTGAGATGATGCTTACAATGGGGTGGGGATTGGTTTTCTCGACTTTGATAACTTTATTATTGATTCCAATTCTCTATTCTAAAATTGCTCGTTTAAGTAGTAATGCAGACTAGTTAAGTCTGCATTACTTATAAGCTTATAATTAAGGATTTGTTATACTTCCATCTTGCTCGACTCTAAAGATACATGCGTGTCCGTCAGTCGTTGAGTAGAGTCCTGGGTTTAAAGTTGTAAGAAATTGCTTGTTGCCACCGCCAGCATAGTGCGCGACGATTGTTCCATCAGAGAATCTTAAAAGCACTTCGTCAAAGCGTCCGTTGTCTCCACATGGGTCGATAAATTCGATCACTTGTGAAATCCCATCTTGACCATCTTGACCATCTTGACCA
>DDIK01000144.1:0-34096 GCA_002338505.1 Bacteriovorax sp. UBA1852 | reverse complement strand
TGACCATCTTGACCATCTTGACCATGCTTGATTAAAACAGATGAAAATTCTTGATCTCCACCACATTTAATGACTGCGCCAGACTTATCATCAAGCTCTAAAACTTCACAACTGTCACCATCACTTCCATCACTTCCATCTACACCATCTACTCCATTTTTGATAAAGAATGATGAGCCATCAAGACACTCAAGAAGTGCTCCGTCATCACTTTGAGTAATGATTGTACAACTTCCATTTTGAGTAAGAGACTGTGTTGCTTCGTTTTGCTGATTAAGCTTTGTTTCTGCTTGTTCAAGGCGAACTAGTAAATCATTAATTCTATCTTCATCGCTTTCGCCACATGAAGTGATACTAATTAATAGAACCATTAAGAATGCAAGATTTAGTGTTTTCATATATCCCCCTCGATACTTATTAGAATAAGCTGCATATTTAGTGCCAAGTAAGGGGAGTTGGAAGTTATTGGAATTTGGAAGGGGCACTGACAAGACTTTAGTCAGTGCCTATAAAGTTTACTTATTCTAAGTACTCTAGTGGTAGCAAAAAGTCTCTATACTCTAGACTTTCTGGTCTTGTGTCATCTGATACGACAATATCATTACATTCATAGAATCTTAGTCCTACTGATGGGTCTTCTATGTCTAGTAGGTCAAACTGTGAAAGACTATTCATTCTTAATCGACCTTGGGTAGTCCCGTCCTCTGTTGTAAGAGTCATAATATTTTCGTCGTTCAAAAGCCATGTTCCCTCTTGGCGAGTTTCAGGGTAATCAATAAATGTAAGGCTAAAGTCTCCAATATCATTAAGGTCTAGCTGTAAAATTTCTATCTCTATTTGACAATTTTCATTTTGATCACAGATGTCAATTTCTACATCTGTACACCAGAGATCATTAGTTAGCTCCGTCCGTATAACTTGTTGTTCAAAACCACCTTTTGGTTGTTGGTAATTATTTGTTGTATTCTCATCTCCACATGAAAAGAGGACTAGAAAAAAAGAAAGGAATAAAATTGATTTCATAGTATTCCCTTATAGATTATTCTTAATTAACTTTAAAAGTTCATCTCTTTGTTCATCACTGGCCTTACCAAGAATCTTATAAATGGCCTGACCTTCTTTATTAAAGAGTACGATATTTGATGACTCATCTTTTAAGCCCCATTCTTTCACAAGGTGCTTTTCAAGGTCACGAACATAGATTGTGTCAGGGTATTCCTCTTGTTTGCCTTCAAGTACACTATCAAGAACCCAGTTAGGCTTCCATGTTGCGGCCATATTTATGACAGCAATTGATCCATACTTATCTTTTGGAAAATTAGCTTTTTTGAGAGCTTGAGAAACGTGCTCATTTAGGTCTTTTTCATCAGGGTCAACATAGAAAAGTACATAGACCTTTCCCTTTATCTCACTACTAGACCAAGCACTGCCGTCAACTCGTGCACCCTTGTCACCGCTAAGGTCAATTTGTTTTAAAGTTTCAGCTGAGTATACAGAAATTTGTGTTAGCGCGATGGCCATTAAGATCATAAGTTTTTTCATATTTAACCTGTCCTTAGTTCTTATATGCGTCGTTATAAATTTCTCGAATTTGCTTATGAAAATTCGAATCAAAACTCTTTATATATTGAATAATTTCGTCTTTTAATTCTGTGTTATTGGTGACAAGTTTGTCAATAACTTCACTTGATTGGTTATGAGCAATGGAGTTTGGAATTTTACGAGAAATCATCGACTTCAGTTTCTGCACTCTCACTTTTTCAACCTCTAAGAAGTTGTAAAGAGCGAAAGTGTCAATCTTCTCATCTTGAAGCTTTGATGAATAGGCCAGATCACCTTGATCGATTATGCCATCTAAGAATTCTTCAAAGCCTTGAAGTTGGTCTTTCTTGTGTTCTGGGATTTTGTATTTCTTCTTAACCATTCTTTTCTTCTTTTCTAAGTTTTTCGACCACAGTCTCTAGAAAAAAGCCTTCTTTAGCTAGGCTCTTCACAAGCTTTTGGGCATACATAGATTCTTTAAATTCATAGAGGCGGTCACTAATATTTTGATTTCCGATATGAGACCTTGTGATATCAATTTTTTCTAGGACCTTCTGCTCTTTAATCGTTACTCTCTGCGCTTCATGCTTAAAGTATCTAGGAATATCTTTAAGATCTAAACAGAGTGGAAAAGTTGTGTCCACATGAGTGTGAGGAGTAATAATATAAATAGGGTAGGGAAAAATCGCTGAGATGTGTAAGTGATCTAGTACTTCTTCAAATAAAGCGAGAAAGTTTTCAAGATGATTTTCTTTAAGATACTTGAGATCCATATAGTATGGGGCATTACCAACATTCTTATCGGTAAGATATTTCATCAGACTATCAGGAGTCTGCTGCTCAGCGGCCTTGATTTTCAATTCTTCTAAAAGAGGTAATTTCATCATTATATTGTAATCATAAAAATTCTCTCTTGGGAAATAATGAAATGAGTTGTACTATTAAGTATATGGAATTAAATTACGTTGATATGCCTGATGCGTATTGTCATCTCCTTAGTGTTGATATGACAAGTACAAGTAAGCATCACTTAGGTTTACAAAATTATATTTTAAAGAATTCTTCTCTAAGGGGAATTACTAGTCGTATTTTTTCAAGGGGCCAAGATCTTGATATAAACTCTCAGATCAAGTCACTTGGTTGGTATGGTGTAAGAGATCGACTCATGTCTTATTACCTCAATTTCGCACTCACAAGTGAGCATACAAAAAAAGTCGATGTAGATCTCATTGAAGATATTATTGAAGTGGAAAAGACTCTCAGGTTTTCTACTGTTTCAGGTTATTCACGTGTGCTGTTGTTTTTATTCTATTTGAAACTCGATAATCTCGATCGTTCGGAGTACTCACTTTCAACACATCCACTTTTTCCTGATGAGCGAATAATTAGAATTCTTAAATTAACGAATAAGAGAACTGTGAAAATTGATTATCTCATTATCTTACTTCACCACTTGATGGAGTTTCTTAGTGAGAGAGAGTTAACTGAGTGTATTCGTAATGGCTTCTCTTATGAAGCTCTCTATCTTAAATTAGATGAAAGACAAATAAGTGAGCTCTGTGAAAATTTTATAAATTATAGTGCCAGTATAAATGACCATACGTTATTTACCGATAAGAGAATTTAATTATGGGTATAAAAAAAGACAATCCTGTTTGGAAACTGTTACACGACCTTGCGAGTAAGAAAGGTATTTCAGAAATAACAATTAACGGTGAAAACCAGGTCTTTATAGAAAAAGATGGGGAGTTCATTGGATTAAATGTATCCTTAAGTCTTGCCGAGATTTTTAGCTTTGCAAGAAATGTCGCTGAAATTAATAATCAAGTCTTTGATGATAAGACGCCAATCTTTGATGGTATTTTACCTGACGGCTCAAGAATTAATATAATAGCCAAGCCTTTCGTTAAAAGCGGAATTGCCGTCACGATTAGAAAGTATCTCTTAAAGAATTATAGTCTTACTCACGCACCTAATTTATATCACTTCGATCCACGATGGTTACCATTTTTTCGCTCTTTAGTAACGGCAAGAATGAACGTGATTATCTCTGGTGGAACTGGTGTTGGTAAGACAACTTTAATGAATATGCTAATTTCTGAAATCCCTGTTGGAGAGAGATTAATCACTATTGAAGATACTTTAGAGCTTAATGTTAATAGAAAGAATTACGTTGCTCTTGAAACTTCAAGCGATAGTGACATTACAATTTCAGATCTAGTCAGAAACTCTCTTCGCATGAAGCCTGATCGGGTCTTCATTGGTGAGGTTAGAGGCCCAGAGGCCTTTGATCTCATGCAGGCCATGAATACCGGACATGAGGGAAGTATGTCTACAATTCACGCCAACTCAGCTCTTGAGGCATTAACTCGACTTGAAACTCTCTATATGATGTCTGGCTATAATTTTTTAACTCCAGTCGTTCGCTCACATATCTCAACTGGAATTGATTTTATAATTCAGATTTCAAGAGATATGAGTGGTAAGCGTTTTATCAGTGAAGTTATCGAAATTGGTGGAATGGAAGGGGAAACTATCTTATTCTCTCCTATTTTTGAAAGAGAAGGTGGAGAGTTGAAGTTTACCGGTATACCTCCTTCAAATCTTGCACGACTTACGGCCTATAGCGAGATCGAAAGTGACTTCTTTGAGTAACGAAAGTTTTATTTATCACTTTAAAAGAAAGAATATGTTTGGGGAAACACTCTTTCCCTTAAATCAACTTAAAGATAGTAATCCTAGTCTCTATAAAGAGCACGTCAAGAAGTATGAAGGAAGGGAAAAGCTACTACTTAGGAAAGTCCCATTACTTGATTGTCTTTGGAACGATGTTATCCATCTTTCACCAATCAATCCTCAGATCATACTAGATATCTTTAAAGAAAAAGAGCTTGTTCCGGAAATTAGAAGAGGAGAGGTATTCGAGACTTATAAGATCCCCATTCAAAATTTAAATGAAGACCAAATTGTCTGTTTTCAGTCTTTTAACTTTGATCCAAACAACTTTGATCCTAGTTTAAATAAGTTTTGGAAGTTTGACAGAAATAGTTATGAAGAACTGAAAAGTGTTCCTAAGGAGCAAGTTGATGTTTGGCTTTCTGACAAAGCCGCAGGGCGAGTCCTCTTTTGGTACAGTCATACGATGCACATTCTCTACAGAGGTAGTATTGATATCTCAGCTTGTGAAATTATTAACTGTAGTTAAAATCTAATAACTTTCCGTAGAAACTTCATCAGCAATAATTTTTACACCAGAGCTAGTCCCAAGACGTTTAACACCCATATCGATATAGGTCTTAGCATCTTCATAACTTCGAATTCCACCGGAAGCCTTAACAAGAACTTTCCCATTAGCTTGCTCGAGCATGAGTTTCACCGTTTCTTTATTTGCTCCAGATGTAGAAAACCCAGTTGAGGTTTTAATGAAATGAGCGCCGGCCTTTATTGAAAGCTCAGAAGCTTTTATGATTTCTTCTTTTGATAAGAGACATGTTTCAAAAATTACTTTGACAATTTTTCCCGCTGAGGCCTTAACGACAGCTTCAATATCAGATTTAACGTCTTCATAGCGACCTTCTTTTAAAGCGCCAATATTGAGAACCATATCTATTTCAGTTGCACCATTTTCTATGGCCTCTTCTGTTTCAAAAGCTTTTGTCTTCTCTGTTGTAGCTCCAAGAGGAAAACCTATAACTGTACAAATGTCAACTTGAGAACCTTTAAGTTCTTGGGCTGCAAACTTAACATGACTAGGGTTTAAGCAAACACTTTTAAAGTTATACTTCTTTGCTTCTTCACAAAGTATTTGGATTTGCTCTTGAGTTGCTTGTGGCTTTAGTAGAGTATGATCAATATACTGATGCATGGTTTTCTCCGCGTCATTAATGATGTTTTCTATACAGAAGTATTACTCATTGATATGATTGTGTCCATGCGAAACTCCATTATTCTACATCCTGTTACTATCTTTGTGTCATCTTTATTGGCTCTTGGTGTTTCTCTTTATCTCTATATTGATTCCTATATTAGAGTTAATGATGCCCTTAAAGAATTTATCGATAAGAGTGGTGTACCTAAGGAGCAGTTTAAGTCTCCTGAAACGTGGGTGATGATCCTAACTCTTTCTATTCTTGTTGTTCTGATTATTACAGGTATGGTTATTATTTTTATTTACTATCAAAAAGTTATTCAGCTTTATCGAATGCAGCAGAGTTTTATCAATGGATTCACTCATGAGCTTAAGACTCCAATTGCGAGTCTTAGAATTTTTATCGATACCTTTAAACTTCATAAACTTGATCGAGAAAAAGAGTTAGAGTATCTTGATCTTATGAGTAGAGACACTGATCGTCTGCAATCTAATGTTATGCAAATTCTTAATATGGCAAAAATTGAGGACCGAAGCTTTAAGCCGCATTTAAAGAGTATTAATCTTCATAGTTTTACCAAGGACTTCCTAGGAAAAAATCACTATATTTTCAATGATACTCAAATTATCAACGATGTGAAAAATCACTTTATATCCTTTGATAAGGATCTTCTTGAAATAATATTTATCAATCTTATGACAAATGCTGTTCGCTATAATGAATCAGAGAAAAAAGAGATTGTGATAAGCAGTGATCAAAATGGCAATCATATTGAGCTAACTTTTAGAGATAATGGTATTGGTATCGATAAAGATCATCATAAGTCTATTTTTAAGAAGTTCTTTCAAGTTGGAAAGTCTGCAAAAGGTAGTGGGGTAGGCCTTTATATGGTTCACCAGATCTTAAAGGTTCACCAAGGAAGTGTGAAAGTTCTCAGTGATGGCAAGGGACAGGGTTCATCTTTTATTCTTAAAATAAGAGAGGAAAAGTAATGGCAAAAATACTTATCATTGAAGATGAAGAGCATATTGCTAAAGGTATAATGTTAAATCTTGAACTAAAGGGACATGATGTCGTTCTCTGTGTTGACGGGATACAAGGCCTTAAGAGGTTTGATCCTCAAGAGTTTGATTTATTAATTCTAGACCTTATGCTACCTGGAATGGGGGGAGAAAAGGTTTTAGAAAATATAAGAGCTAAGGATGAGAAATTTCCTGTCTTTGTCCTCTCTGCAAAGGATGAAAGCGCTAGTAAAGTCCATTGTTTTAACCTAGGTACTGACGACTATCTTTCTAAGCCTTTTAATCTTGAAGAGTTTCTCTTAAGAGTGGAGAGGCTACTTAAGAGATCGAGCTGGACTCCAGACGCCGAAAGTGACGCTAGTATAACGAGATATGAATTTGATGACTTTTGGATTGACTTTAAAAACCTCAAGGCCTTTGGTGTTGATGGCGAAATCGACCTCACAGAGCAGGAGACAAGACTTCTTGAGTTATTTGTAAAGTATAGAGGCGAAGTGTTAAAGAGAAGTGAGATGCTCTTACATATCGGTTATGCTGAAAATTCTGAAACTAGAACTCTTGACAATTACATAGTAAGATTTCGAAAATACTTTGAAGATAATCCTAAGACGCCAAAGCTTTTTAAGAGCGTGCGATCAGTAGGATATATTTTTGAAAATACTCATATAAAAAAGGATGAATAGATGATTTTAAAAGATAAGAAAGTACTTGTGTTAGGACTAGCAAATGACAAGTCGATTGCTTGGGGAATTGCAAAGATGATGAAAGAGCAGGGTGCCAAGCTAGCCTTCTCTTATCTTAATGAAGCTCTTCAAAAAAGAGTTGAACCTCTAAGTGATGAGATTGGTGGTGAGTTTACATTTGAACTTGATGTGACAAATGATGATCATCTCAAGGCCATGACAGAGACTGTAAAAGAGAAATGGGGAGAAGTTGACGTAATTGTTCATTCTCTGGCTTTTGCTGATAGAAATGATTTGAAGGATCGCTTTTTAGCGACAAGTAGAGATGGATTTAAATTAGCTCATGATATTTCTGCATATTCACTTATTTCTGTATGTGAGAATTTAAAGCCACTTATGAGCAAAGATTGTTCAGTGATGGCATTAAGTTATCATGGCTCAGTTAAAGTTCTTAAAGGCTATAACGTTATGGGTGTTGCTAAGGCATCACTTGAGTCTTCAATGCGTTATCTCGCAGATGACTTAGGACCTGAAGGTGTACGAGTTAATTGTATTTCAGCAGGGCCGATTAGAACGCTTGCTGCTTCAGGGGTTCCTGGACTTAAAGGTTTTCTTAAGGATGTTGAAGAAAAAGCTCCTCTTAGAAGAAATGTCACTCAAGAAGATGTTGGTGGAGTTGCCACTTTCTTAGCGTCTAGTCTTTCTAATGGTGTGACTGGTCAGGTTCTCTATGTAGATTCTGGTATTTCTATCCTAGGAGCATAAAAGAAACTTTTTCCCTAATTGTTATTTGTTTTTTTATACTGCTACTATTAAGCATGAAAAAAACACTACAATTATTCTTTGTCCTATTTATTCTTCTTAACTCTAGCTCATTAGCAAAAGAGGATCGCGGCTATGTGATTTGGGACTTTGGTATTGGATATGATTTTGGAGAATACGAAATACCTAATACTGATGAAGGTGATTATTCTTCTCTTATTTTTTCATCACAGATTGGTTTCAACTTCTCCAAGGTTTTTATCGGCCTTGATTTTGAGGTGGGAATGCCAAATTTTGATAGTGTAAATCAAATAGGGACCATCGATCGAGTAAACGATCCCAAACCTACTGAACTTGCTTGGTCATGGGGACCTAGCTTCACTTATAAGATGGGCTCTGTTCATCTATATTACTCATTCTTATCCCAGACAATGCGTTATAAAGATGTTGTTTCTCCTGAAGATTCTAGAGCGCTAGATTATAAATATGAAGGAGCTGGTCATAAATTTGGTTTCGGTCTTAAGCTTTTTTCTAATGTGTATCTTACTTACTTTTATAAAGTTTCTGAATTTGACGAGTTTAGACAAAAGATTGATGGTGTCTATAACGAGCTTGAAACTCGAGATAACCCTTTTAAGATTAACACTCATCAGGTGACGGTCAGGTTTCCATTAAACCTCACTTTTTTTCCAAAGCTAATGAAAGATATTTTTCTCTAAGAGAATCTTTTATAAGCTATTACTGACTTCATAAACTTTAATCATTCCATCATGTCTTTCACTCTTTTGAAATTCTTTTGATCTATCAACAGAGATATTATATTCATCCGTAATTTTATCTGGATGCATATATCTCTCTGTAGAAATAAGCATGAATGGTAAAGGGCGTCTTATATCATAGGTTTGAATTTCTATCTCATTTTCATCAATAGGTACTTCAACTCGTATCTTGTAGAAGCTATCCTGATCATTTTCTCTTACAGGCGAGACCATTTCTGGATACACTATGGGCAACGATATTGAAGAAAAAAATGAATCGTGCATGTTTCTATGATTTTGGATCTGATCTACTAACTTTAAGCAGCTTCTTTGAGTACTTTTTATCTCAGAAGAACATCTTTTTTTGAATATGTTTAATGAGACTACACCATCTTCTTTAGTCATAAAGTCTTCTAGTTGGCTCTTATTTATCATTACATCGTTAAATTGACGAACTGTGGTTACCGGTCTTTGTAATTCCATATACATTCGCATCAATTTCTTTAGTCCATTCTTAGGATTAGGTGATTGCATGGCCATCAGAAATGCTTCTTCAAGGTTTTGAGTAGGATCTATATGGATCCCACTAATTCCCATACATTGATCATTACAAATATTTTCACCATTATATTTTACGATATCAGCAGGTACATATCTTGTGATATCATCGTCACTCTTGCTCGTTTGAATTTCTAATCTATCAATATTTGAAGAACTCAAAGAGAGTTGCTCTTTTTTCTTATTGTACACTTTTGAATCAATATTTAATGTAATTGTTGCTGGACTAGAGAAGAGTCCATTCTTTTCATATTTAACTTTAAGGGTATCTGTCTTTGCCTCAATAATAGGGTAGTAATATATCAAACCATTTCTACTGAAGTTCTTATCGAGAAGAATAAGACCATTCTTTGGATATTCAACAAGATGAGCTTTATAGAAAGTATGTTCGTCTGTTGGAAGTGTATTGATAGCAATTCTATTTTCAAAGCTTATATCATCAACACTAATTTCTTGATCCTTTACTTGCAAACTTGAAGCAGGCTTAGCTTCTTTTGGACCTACTACATCGACACTATAACCTAGATTAAATAGAGATGGACTCTTAAGGTTTAGTAGACTCTTTTCAAAAATAGGTTCACTAACAGTTATTCCAACTCCTCCAGAGAGAGATGCGAAAATGTCATCTTGTCCTGCAATGAGGGGGTAGTTTAGTTCTCCCATTAAGGAAGCGTTAATATAAGAAAATGGTCCAAGTACTCGATAAAGTCTTGTTTCAATTCGTGGTTCAAAGAAAATTTCAGTTTGATATTTTCCGCTTTGGGTATCTGCTTTTGCGCTTTTTTGAAGCACGAGAAAGTCTGTTTGCTTATCAAAGCTAGGTCCATTCTCATTGTCATAGGTCATCGATGCCTTGAGAGAATATTCTCCAGCAAAAGAGAATGTCTTTGTTAGAGAGTCTGCTAAGGAGAACTTAATTCCTAGAGGAAACTTCACAATGAAGTCCATATAAACGGGAACGGCTCCAGGTATTCTAATAGGTATTTTGATGTCTTTAAAAAGCTCTTTACTAATCATACCGCTCATCTTTTGGTCAGCTTCTACTTTGATTTGAAATTGATACTTTAAAACCGTATGAAATTCATTTTGAAGTGACTTAACTCGAAATGAAGAAAACTCATAGTCGCCCTTAACAGTAGGCCTAAAGTTCACTTCTCCTTCTTCAATTGTCACTTTTAATTTTCCATCATTTACAGCATTAACTTTAAGGGTCCCGGCCTTCTTCGAATTTATTTCTGCTATCGTTGAATTTAAATCACCAGAGATATTTATGACTTCATAATTTCTAAAATTGAGGGAGTTACCTTGGAAATTAAAGCCAGACCCATCGCTTATAGATTTAGCTGATGAATCTTGTTCTATCTCTTCATATGTTTCATCGCTCTCAAGGTTTATTTCTGGTGCGATAACGAAGTTTATCTTTGAGTCTTTATCACTTGAAAGATCTTTTATATTCCCAAGCTCTACCTTTAACTTTCCATCACTAATGATCTCTTTAACTTTTAGAATCATCTGATCTTTTGAGTTACCTACGAAAATATGACCAACTTTAGCTTTGGAAATATCAAAGTTTGAGATATCTAGGATGATGTTTTTTTCAAGATTTATATTTTGATCATCATTGAGTACGATGACATTTTCTGATTTATTTATCTGAGAACTAACTACTTCTGTACCTGGCTCTGCTAGCGAGAGAAAAGAAGTATCTAGCTGTTTCTGTATAGGTGCTTGTGGTGAATCATCTCCACCACAAGATATAATTAGAGTAGTACATATAATTGATATTAGTGATCTCATTTCTTTAAAATCCAATTTGTTTTAGTATTAGTTTCAAGTGCGTGTTTCATGTATCCAGCTCTTACCCAGATTGGTGTTGCAAGAATTGAAGCATGATTAAAACCATCTTTTTCCATATTTTTTAGGGCCATCTCAGTTGTTGGAGCATAGACTAGCTTGTCCATTGCTGCGAGGTAGCCACCTTTCTTTGCATCGAATCCTGTTGGGATAATTTTCATTTCATCACCCGAGATACTGTCTGCTACTCTGTTTATTGTATTGATGACCGGTTGTAGGACATATTTACTAATCCAACTAAATTCAAAATCATGACCATTATCAAGCTTTTCAACAAAAAGGTCTCCCCAAAACATGACATTCCAAAGACGTGACATTCCAAGAGCATCTTGATTGCTCTCTGTTGGTCTATAATCAGCCTGTACTTCTAAGTATGGAGAGGTGAAGATATCTCCAGGTGAAGGCATTGTCTTTTTCTTCATTCCAAAGTTCTTTAGAAAATTAAATGTGTTATCTGTTACAATAGATGATTGATGATCAGTGAATGTGTCGTAAACCATTTGATAGTCCATCGACTTATCACCATTCTTGTCGTTGTATGCTTTGATTCCCTTCGCGTAGCAACTTGCTACAAGTTCAGAGCAAAAGATTTTTGAATGATCATTACCATCAAAGTCTAAGTCATAATTAGTATTTTTTTCTACATGTTCCCATCCGCAGTTAGCAGCGATGTCACTTACAAACTTTCTTTTCTCTTCATCGGCTATTCTCATTACCATAAGGGTCTGAATATTACTGTCGAGAAGTTCTTTCTTTGACCTTGTGATGACACCTGTTTGAATCAGTGCCTCCATTGTACCAAAGTCGTTATTCCCACGGTCCTTGATTAAAAGAGCGTGGGAAAACTTTCTTTGGGGGAGGGTACTTTGAGTTATTATTGCTGAGACCGCACTGTAGCCAATCTCTAATAGGACATCACCATTTAAGTAGTTAAAATCAAATCTATCATTGGTATTTAAAAATCCTTTGCCAGGAACCCACCATGATGCTTTGATACCTCTGTCCTCAAGTTGATACCTAATGAGGTCTTCGACAATAAAGCTAAGTGAGACAGTCTTTTGAAGATTCACATTATCTTTAAGTGTCTTCATTATTTTGATTTTTCTCTTATTTATTTCACCGAAGAGTTTCTCTGTTAATCCGTTCTTTCCGTACTGAGAAAGACAATTTAAAAAGTCTGTTCTTCCTTGGTCAGAGTGAGTTAACTTATTGATACACTCATGTGATGGTGCTTCCTCTACAAAATGATCCTCGAGAGAGTCCCAGAAATTCACTAAGCTCGTTGGTGAGACACCAAGTTTATTTGCAACTAGGCCCTTCGCACCCTCAACATATTGAGCAATACTTTTCTTTCTTAAGAATTCACTCTTTTCTCTCTTTATTTTATTTCTTTCAGTGGGCGAATATTTTGCTTCCCAATTAGGATGATCCCATGGGTGTGACTCACTACTTCTTGCATAGGAGCTGAATGAGACAAGAGATGTAAGAGCTAATGTGATGAGTAGTGAATTCTTCATAGTGATTCCTCATTTTCAATTTAATTTGTTATTAAGAATTAGTTGCAATCTAAATGCCAGAAATCGATGGTTCTTTTCAATGAGATAGAAGAAATATGTCAAAAACTTATACAATAAGCTATTTTTACAAGTTTAAACTTTAAACAATCTATTGATGCTAGATTTACAACATGCCAATTTTCCTACTTTCATTATTATTGCTTTTTTCATGTTCTAATAAAAAGAACTTTGAAGAAGGCGAGTCTAATATGTGCACTCAAAGCATCGTATATGGTCAAAATGACTTAACAAATGTCAACGAAGCCGCTTCTTCAATGCAAGAAGTAAGTGCATCTGTAGCCGGCATGGTTCAAAGATCAAGAATCATGAAAGATATGAAGGCTGGTTCAGCAACTGGAGATCCGATTAATAATCGTTATCGAGTTTACACATCTCCTATAGAACATTTCGCCAAGAGTAGAAACTCTCTACCAATGTGCCAGAATCAAATTAGTAATCTAGGTGCAGCTGTGAATTGTACTGGATTTCTTGTAGGCAAAGACTTATTACTTACAGCAGGCCATTGCTTATCAAAATCAAATCGAATTGAGTCTACGACCTATAAGTGTCGCACATATGAATGGATATTTGGATTAGAAAAAGAAGAGAGCTTTAGAGATTATGATGGACTATATATCAGAGACGAAAATCGTTTTAAATGTCGCGAAGTTATCGCCTTTCAAAACTCTGGTACTTCAGACTACGCTCTTATAAGACTTGATCGTGAGGTCAGCGGTCGTCGAGCACTCAAATTGACATCTTCTGCGAATTTAAAATTAAATGACCCTATTTATACCATAGGCTTTCCTTACGGTTCACCAATGAAAGTTACTCCTAATGGAAAGTATGTATCCAGTGTGAGCTCTAGTGACTTCTTTAATACTAAGATTGATACATTTCCAAGTTTCTCAGGTGCCCCAATCCTTAATCAAAGAACAAATGAAGTCGTAGGGATTCATGTTAATGGTCTTACCAATCCTTTAGAAGACGTTGGAGGTTGTATGGACTTTTCAAGACGTTGTGAAAATGAAAATGACTGTGGAGAGTCCCAAGCACAGAGTATCGAAAAAATTCAATCTCTTTCTGGAAGATTTCAAACATCTTCTCTAAGTAACGATTCTTCTTGCAATTAAGAGCCTTTCTCGTTATTTTTTCTCTATGAAAATTATATCTTGGAATGTAGCGGGACTTAGGGCCTGCGAGAAAAAAGGTTTTTTAGACTTTTTAAATGACTCTCAACCAGAAATTCTTTGCTTACAAGAAACAAAGGCTTTGCCTGAGCAATTAAACGAGCATCTCGTAACAAGAGATGACTATGAGATACTCTATGCCCCAGCTAAGAAAAAAGGGTATTCTGGTGTCTCTACATGGGTTAAAAAAGGAATTGAACATAAGAATACGATTGGTCTTGGTATCGAAGAATTTGACGATGAAGGCCGCACAATTATTACCGAGTTCTCTAACTTTATTCTCTTTAATTGTTATTTCCCTAATGGCCAAAGAGATCACAAGCGTGTTCCTTATAAGATGAATTTTTGTAAAGAAGTAGAGGCCTTAGCTCATAAGCTCAAAAAGAAACATAAGAAAGAGATTATAATAACTGGCGATTACAACACTGCCCATCATCCAATTGATCTGGCGAATCCAAAGACCAATAAGAAATCTACTGGTTTTCTACCAATAGAAAGAGAATGGATGACGGAGTTTGAAGAGGGTGGCTTTACTGATCTTTTTAGGCATTTTATTCCTGATGAAAATGGTCACTATACTTGGTGGACTTATCGTAGTAATTGTCGGGAAAGAAACATCGGCTGGCGTCTCGACTATTTCTGGGCGACAGAAGGTATCGTCTCGCAAACTAAATCTTGTGAGCATTTAACAGAAGTTCTTGGAAGTGACCATTGCCCAATTTCATTAAAGTTATTACAATAAATGTATGAAATTAATTTTTGGTATTCTTACCTTCTTTTTATTGGCCTACGTAACCTTTTATCAAGGTTTCATTTCCTCTAGTCGTCTAAAAAACCTTGCTGGCGATAAGAAGATTGATTTAAAGTCCAAGAAGGCTAAGAAGAGTCTAAAAAAACTAGATGTTGTTAAAGGTAAAATCAATAAAGAACTCAATCGGTATAAAACTCTAGAAAAGGACCTTGAAAAAACTCGAAATCAATTACAAGAAGACAAGACCTTAGGTATTGAAGAGGTCGAGAAGCTTCGCTCAAAGATCATAGAACTAAAAAAACAATTAGGTCTTAATGTTGAATTAGAAGACTCAATGAGAGCGTTTGAATTGGCTTATAGTGATTATAAGGGAATGTCTTTAGAAGATATATTTAAGCTGACAGAGGATGAAAAGGACCAACTCTTTGATCCTATTGGTGGCCGTGTGTGGCTGAATAAGTATTACTTAAATACGATCATGCAAAGTAAACCGACTCCAGCAGCAACACAAGCAGAGATAAAACTTAATATTCAAAGACGTAAGCTTCTATCTCTTAGAAATAAAATTAAGAGGTCTAAGATGGTTATTGATAATAAATTAGACGATATTAAATCAAAGAAAACTAAAAGAGTTAACTTTGATACGAATACGATTAACGAACAAAAGAAAATGAATAGTGAAGAGAGGGAATTTGATGAGTGATAATAATCAAAGTAATAAAGGCTTTAAAAGTAGATTTGTCTATCTCATAAATCCAAAGTTTCAGCTTACAATGATTGGCTATTCTGTAGCTCTAGCTTTCTCTATCATACTTATTATCTATCTATTTCAAGGCTATTACTATAATCATATGGCAAACGTTGGTGTTGAACTAGGATTAGAGCAAGGCCATCCCTTTTATCAGATTATAGCTGAGCAAAAAGAGGTTATGGATAAGTTTTATCTTTTCATGTCGCTTGCTATCTTTGTTCTGGTATTTACTATTGTGACCTATGTTTCACATCAGATAGCAGGGCCTATGTATCGTCTTAAGATGTATTTTGATAAGCGTGAAATGGATCTAAGGAAGC
Organism: Bacteriovorax sp. UBA1852; assembly: GCA_002338505.1. Taxonomy (GTDB): domain Bacteria; phylum Bdellovibrionota; class Bacteriovoracia; order Bacteriovoracales; family Bacteriovoracaceae; genus Halobacteriovorax_A. The sequence continues at coordinate 18,480 of DDIK01000144.1, read as the reverse complement.
TCTCTTTTAGAAAGAAAGATTTTTTTCAAGAGCTTCCCGATAGTATTAATGATTACTTTGAATCAAAGAAATAATTACCAAGCATAAACAGCTGTTTCAAATGCATCAATACATTCCGTGACCACAAGCTCATAGACAAGATCTTCTTTTTCATACTCACTCATATCTGTTGTTGGTAGATTATTAAGAACGCATTTAAAATTTGCTTCTAATTTCTTTTCACCATCATGAATGACCTTCGAGATAGTTCCAAACTTTGTTACTGTATTAGGTCGTTTAGACTCAGTACCTACAAGTGTGAGCATTGTTTGCTCGTCAAAAGTATCTTTACTGAATCCATAGGCACGATATGAAACTTCACATACATTTCCATCACAAGTCATTGCATCTGAGTAAAAGTTAATATCTCCTCCACAATAAGTATCCATACAGATATTATCTAGATAGCGAGCAACCTTAGTCGCTTTATCTGGTGATAGAAAGTCTGCTTTAGCAAAAGTTAATGATGTAACAATGATGAGTAATAAGTGTTTCATATGGCCTCCAAGTTTTAGTGAAAATACTTGTGGAGACACAGATGTTCAATACTCTTTGTGGATTTTATACGATATGTTATCTATCTAAAAAAAAGATAGGGGAGTACAAACTCCCCTAAATATTAGAATAATGTGTTTGTGATGATTAGTTATCTAATTCAATAACATAAGCAAGTGCCAGCTTAGCAAATTTAAGAGCATGTTCAGCTGTCCCACCAGACTGCTCGATTGTGTCATTTGCAGTATGAATTCTACTATTCATATCATTCTTTTGCGCCTCAAAAGGAATTGAAGCAGGGTATCCTTGTGAAGTCCATGAAGCGTGATCTGAACAGGCATAACCACATGAGCTTGATGCCCAAGTTAAGTCTTTAAGATACGTATCAATAAGATTCTTAAGAAAAGTATTCTGTGCCTCATTAGTATAGTCATTAATGATAGAGATATCAGAAGATGATCCATTGAAGTTTGTCATATCAAGTTGAAGAACACCTACAACATTCTTATTTGCTCTCTTATAAGATCTCGCGATATCTTTTGAACCAAGAAGTCCCACTTCTTCAGCGGCATAGGCCATGAATTGAACAGTCTTCTTTGGTTGATATCCACTTTCTGCAAGTACTCTTAAAACTTCTGTAAAAGTTGCAGTTCCTGAAGCATTATCATCAGCTCCTGGAGCTTTCTTTCCAGCTTGTCCCCACCAACCAGCGATACTGTCAGCGTGACCTCCGATAACAATGATCTCATCACTTTTTTCAGTACCTTCAATTGTTGCAACAACTGATGGCTGATCCCAAGAAGAGTGATTGAAGAATTCAACTTTGATATCTTTTCTGTGCTCTGTTAACTTTTCCCAATGTGACTTTAACCAAGCTTGAGACTGAACACCAGTTTCACTCTTGTAATATCTATTGTGAAAACTTGATAGCTTTAAAATTGTATTTCTAATAGAGAGTTCGTCAGCAAGAGAAATCTTTTCTTCAACGAGTTCTCTTTGATCAAGATTGTAGTCAGCGAAAACTACATTCTGAGCATTCTTATTACCTTTTGAATCATTAACAAATGATTGTGCATTCTCAAGAGTTTCAAAGGCAAAGTATCCACCACATCTCTTGTGATCAACGTGAGCAATATGTGAAAGTTCACCTTTTTCACTTCCATCTACAATAGCAATTTGAGAATCACCATGATCTTCAATTACTGTAAACGTTGAAAGTGACTTACTTGTTTGGGCCATATCTGAGCCGATAACAATAAAAGGGTGAGTATTTTCAGATCCTTTAATAAGTGAGTGGTTGTGTACATGGGCATATGAGCTTAGAGCTACACCCGCAATAGTCATTGATTTAAATAAATCCATCATTTTCATAATACCTTCCTGGTCTGTTTATGATAAAATTCTAACCGAAAACTAATAATTAAGAGACTTTCTTTTTCTTACTTTATAGAAGAAAGAATAATGCAGACGCATATACTTGGTCTTTTGGTTTTATAAATCGGAGTACAATATGAAAAGCAGTGATTTTCCCTATCTTCATGGATTTGATAATGACGAACAAGAGAGGCTTAGAAAGCAGGCACGTTTTACTGAGTTCACAGTCTATAAAGACATAAACTTAAGTGAAGCCAAGAACCTCTTAGAGGTAGGTTCAGGAGTTGGGGCCCAGACAGAAATACTCTTAAGAAGATTTCCCGATGTCTCAATTACTTGTCTTGATCGTTCATCTGATCAATTAAATGCTGCAAAGGAAACCCTTGAGCGCTTGGGAGTTAACCAAAATAGAGTAAGCCTCGTTAATGGTGATGCCACTGATATGGACTTTGATACAGATTCATTTGATAGCGGCTTCCTATGTTGGATCTTAGAACATGTACCTGATCCTGCAAAAGTTTTGAGTGAGGTGAGAAGGGTCTGCCGACCAGGCTCTGTCGTCTACATTACTGAAGTTCTCAATTCAAGCTTCTTTCTCGAGCCATATTCTCCTAATACATGGAGATATTGGATGGCATTTAATGATTACCAATACGATATGAAAGGGGATCCCTTCATAGGAGCAAAGCTTGGAAACCTTCTTCTTTCCCAAGGGTTTACTGATATAGATGTAAGCGCCAAAACATGGCACTTAGATAATAGGATGCCAGGAAAGAGAAAAGAATTCATTGATTATTGGAGTGAGCTTCTCTTGTCAGCTGCACCTCAATTATTAAAAGAGGGAAGGGTTGATGAAGAGACTGTAAAAGGTGTTAAAGAAGAATTGATAAAGGTATCAAAAGATCCAAACTCAGTATTCTTTTATAATTTTATTCAGGCCAGGGCACGAGTTAACTAGATAGACAGAGTTACTTGAAATACTATTTTAAGTGTGTATAATATTTTTGTTATGAGGATGGTTGCGTGAGGTACCTTAGTGCTATTAAAGATTATATGTTCTTTTATTTTTATTATGGGGCTCTTTTGCGTATTTCAAAGCGCCTCATTCATTCTTGAGATTAAAAATAGTAAGAATTGGCCCAGTGTTGAAGGTGTAATTGTTAGTTCAAAGATTGGTAGTAGTGTGACTTCGCGTTCTGGTGATCTTAAATCCACAAATTCGATGCTCGGAGATATTAAAGTAGGCCAGGCTCAAATTGAATATCATTTTGCCATAGAAGAAAAATTATATTCAGGTACACGTGTATCAATCGGAGGTGCAACTAGTGACACCATCGCAAACAACTTGTTGGAAAAGTACCCCGTAGGTCAAAAGGTTAGGGTCTACTATAATCCAAGGAATCCACTGAACTCGGCTCTTGAATTCAATCACTCAGTATCGAACTTCGTTGGTTTTTTTGTAGGAATTTTGTTCATTTTTATGAGCATTTTTTGTTATAGGTTTTTTGAAGCTTAATTTCTGTAACGATAGACCTTGACTTAAATACCTCCTGTCCGAAAAATATATGTACTAGGATATCAGTATGAATCTCTTAATTGTAATTTTTATGTCTATAATAGGAAGTAATACAATGGCTAATTTACAGGAAGCAAAGTTCTTTATTTCTTCATCTGGTGATGAATCAAGTTTATTCTTAAATCAAAAGAAGGCTTGGGAATTGGAAGATCCTAGTAAAAAAAAGTTATTTCATAAGGATCATCCTCTTAAGGAGTCAAGTAGTAATATGCCTGACTTCCTAAAAAGAGAACTTCTGTTTATCTTAAAAGAAGAGAATTCTGGAAAAATAAAATTTCATCCTAATAAGTACAAGCAGGGAAGTAACTACTCCTTATCGCTAAGGAGAGCAAGCTCTCAAATCCCAGCTTTGTTTATTTCAACCTCTAAAAGCGGAATAGATTATTCTTTCAACTTTAAAGTAGAGCCTGATAATAAAAAAGCTGTCCTTGTTGGTGAGAGTCCGGGGTTTATCCACGTAGGAAAACATCATTCATCTAATATTCTTGTAAATGGTAAGGTCATTATGGGGTTTCATGGTGCAAGTGGCACACAAGATATATCAGAATACTTAGTGAATAATAGAGATGCGACTTTTAGTGTTAAAGTAACTCAAAAGAAAGGTGAAAATATCTTTATCTACATTCAGACTAGTACTTTCTCTAAAAGAATCTCCCAAGTTTCAAACACGGATGACGAGCAAGACTTCTCCATCCCTATTAAGTAGTTTTGTTGACTTTAAAACCACTCGGATTTTATAATTAGCTTGTGCGATAATATTCATACTATAAAAGACAATGGCTAGAGTCAGGCTATTAATTTCTTGATAAAAAAAGGACAGATTACCTAATGTCATCATCAACTAAGACCTTACTCGTTAGTCTCATAATATCTTGTTCAATTATCACACTCATTTTTGCATACATATATTTGTATGCTCGATTATATCCTCTTTATAAATCCCCCCTGGAAATAGACTCTAAGGTTGATGAAGGAGTCATTCCTTATTTTGGTAAGATGTCTCTTCTTATTTATTTTGTAGTTGTTGGCTTTTTTATAACTCTTACTATTAAAATAGGTTTGGGATTAGAAGAAGGAGTTACTTTAAAGCTATTGACTTCATACTTATTTGGACCAATTTTAATTTTAGCTTTATATGTAATGTTTAACCTTTCTAATAATTTTTGGAAAAGAGGACCTCTTCCCCAAAATTACCTTTTGCCTCTACAGATGAAGTTTTATATTTGGGCCCATACCCATCGAAGAGGAACTATGAATCCTGAAACATCATCAATGAGAGAAATTAAGAATACTTTTATTTCTGGATACAAAATATATTTTTATCCTTTTGCTATAAAGGATTATTCTTTGTACTTAAAGATAATTATTCAAACGGATAAAGAAACCTACATCACTAGGATTGAAAAAGTTAATATTGGTATTAAAACTAAAAGTGAGGAAGGTGTAATTTTATACCCTAAATCAGAAAAAATCATATCTTTTCCTGGTTTTGAGAATTTTGACCTTGCATTTAATGTTAACCTTAGTAAGCTTCAGGAAGAGTATAGTATAAAATCATTGATTGTATCTACACACGACATAAAGTATCAGGATTCCTATGAGTGGATAGAGGCAGGTACTATTGAGCCAGAATATAAATTATATTTTCGTGTTATAGATAATAAGCATTTTATCTTGCTTAAAGATGACAAACAGATAGAATATTGGAGGGCTGAGTTATTCACTCATTTAAACTTGTAAGAAGAGATTTGATCTGATAATTCGATATTTCTTTCAAGCTTAAATTGGTAAGATGTCGCTAATTGTTTAATAGAACCCATAATATTATTTCGATAGGAGTTATATCATAAAATACACTTTAAAAGATAAGTTTATTTTACAACTCGTAGTTGTCGTGAGTATTGCTATGAATACTAAGGGAGATCAGATGAGCCACCTCGATGTTATTTACGATGTTAATACTAAAGATAAAGTAACATTATTTTTTAATGATGTTGAAATTTTTAACAATAGTGGTCAAGAGTCAAATTTATGTTTTAATTTAAGCATATGAAGTGTTCTGAGTTATGAAAATTATTAAAACCAAACTCATAAAAATCTTTGATGGAGATTTTAGCAGATTCCATTTAACTCAAGTTGAAATAGATCTTGATTCTCTAGGTATAAGAACTATCGAATTTAATAAACTAAAGTCACTCTCAGAAGTTTCTATCAAAGTCTCACCAGAAATTATATCTCGCAGTCTTGGCCTAGATACTTACCGACTAGGTTTAATGCTCAAATATAACGGTTCGAAAAAAGGACTTTCACTTTATTTCTATGAAAACCCTTTTGATGAGAATGATTTAACTATTATATCAGCCGGAGAGTTACAGCCAGCAAGATATGTAGCTTATTTAGAGGGGCATATTCTTTTAAAACCCTAGAGAACTCATCATTATTTAATTTACTTATAATCTAATTTGAGAAAAGCGCTATGGTAACTACAATAATTGAAAATATAAAAAAATTTGGGTCGGGGAGAGAATACTGGAGTCTAGTTAAGTTTTTGATTCTGAAGAGTTGAGTATAGAAAGTGTATTTTCAAAATCACCTTCCTCAATTTTCATTCTGGCTTGATAAATGACAGATAGGTCTTTATCAAGGTCATGAGATGTAATGTGCCTTAGTATCTCATCAAATCTACTTTGATAGAATGTATTTTCTAGATTGATTTCCATAAATAAGATGTTAGCAATTTTTTATATCTTTAAACTAAAATATATGGAGGTGCGTTGCGTTGTTCGCTAGAGCTTCACAAAGCACTCATATCGAACAGCTCTACGGCCATTAGAAAAAGCAGTTTTAAAGGATGGAAGGTTATGAGAATCAATCGTATCCCAAACATATTCAAGATCACGGCAAAAGCTATTCACAAACTTACGTTGAATAGCCTTTGCAAGTCCTTGTCCCTTAAAGTTCTTAGTTATGAAAATCTCATGAAAGTAAACACCTGAGTGTCCTAAGAAGTCACTCTTTTCTCCTGAAATCAGCCCAATACGTTCACCGTCTAGGTTTACAAACTTTAGTAATCCTTGATTTCTTGAATCTTCCATCGACTCTGCTCTATTCACTAAAACTTTCGTGGATAGTTCTGGTGAGTCGCGATGAAACTCTTCATACCCAAGTCTATACCAGTCATGATAAGAGTCATCAGATATACTCTCAAATGTTATTCTTTCTTCTTTAGGCCAAGGAGAAAGAGCACATATATCACTAACTTTAGAAACCATATGAATAGATCCAAAGAAGTCGGCATCTATTTTCTCACGAGTATGGAAACTTAAATGTAGAGGTTTAAATACTTTTAGCACATCTCTTAATTGCTCGAATATTTTGAGTGCACCACTCTTGGAGTTTATCTGAAAGTTTGGTCTTAATTGAATGAAGGGGATATCAGGATTACCACCTAAGTTTCTGATGCCGTAGAGCACACTTCGATTATCATCAATCGTAAGTAATTTTTCTGCGTAGTCTTCAATATTTGCATTCTTTACTTTGAAGTGTTCAAGTCTGGCCTGCTTCGTTTCTAAAGAATTTAAGTCCTCTAATTCTTCAACGAGCTCGCGTGTAATTTCTTTGAAAGCACTTTCTCTATCAATATCAAAGTTTTGTAATTGGTATGACTCATATTCAGTTTGTACAAATTGTATTAGTTCTTTGTCTGACAATTTGATCATGAGGCCTACTTAAATATAAGTTTAATATCTGAAGTACCGACTGAAATAGGTCTAGTCGTCTTAACTTCATAACCCGTCTTATCAAGAGCACTCCCTGATGGACTCAAACGAGCAGTAACTTCAAAGGGCCCTCTAAAGGGTGAGTCTGGAATCATGGCATTTGATTTATCAAGGCTAAACTTTAAAGGGAATTTAGGACTTTCTATTTTCTTTACAGCTATCGGCATAGGACGTTTGCTATTAAATTTCTTTGCAAATATAAAGAGGACTCCTTTTGGTGCCTTTTTAACTTGATATTCAATAACTCCAGAAATTTGATTAGCTAGTGCAATACCACTTAGAAGAAAGCTTGTGAGGATTAACTTTTTCATTATATGTCTCCATGTGTATTTGTTAGATACTTTTGACAAAGATGAGGAAGGAAGTATCTTTGCAGGTCTATAAAATCTTTATTCTCTGCTATGCTTAAAGGCTTCGATGAGATCTCTTGTAGCTTATTCCACTGCTTGAGATCTAGAGATGTCATTCTATGGGACTTACTTAATTTATTCTGGGCTCCCAGATATTGACCAATAATTTTATGATTCTTCTTAAGAACAGTAGGCGAAATACTGATGGCACTTACTCCACAGCCAATGAGAGTCTTTGAGGCCCCCTTGAAATAGCCCATAACAGTTCGATTGATTTTTCCATCTTGAAAGTCTTGATAATGCTCTGAAGATTTTTTGAAATAATGGCCATAACCAATTTGAAAGAAATCATTCTTTAAGAGAACTTGATCGACCTCATAGTAGTATTCCATTTTCTTTTCTACTGAGGGCCTGTACTTATCCCATTCCGGGTAGTAATCAGAGAACCAAGGAACATGTGCAAAGGGATAGAGTGATATTTTATTAATGACAGACTTCTTTAACAACTCATCAAGTTTTTCAAGGTGCTTTGTATTTTGCTTAGGTAGCCCATAGAGAAGATCAATACCGACTTCTTTAAATCCATAGTCTTTAAGGCCTTCAATCTTTTCAAAGAGCTGATCTATATTTGTCTTTCTCCCTATGAGGTTTAAAACGACAGGGTTGAGATCTTGAATCCCAAAAGATATCCCGCTTAAGGAATGGTCTTTTAAGACTTCTAAAAAGTCCTTCTCATCAATTCTTAAATCCATCTCAGAAATAAAATTAAAATCATCTGACTTATTAATCCTTTTAAATAAGAAGTCCAAAAATTCTTTTAAAAGATCAATATTCGTGGCATTTGGCGTTCCGCCACCAAAGAAGAGATTTCTGATCTTAAAGTTTTCTACCTCGTAACTTTTGATTTCTTCTTTAAGAGCATCTATATAATCTCTTTGAGAATCCAAGCTTGATTGAATTTTTATATTACAGCCACAGAAGTGACAGAAGTTCTTACAAAAAGGAAAATGTATATAGAGATCAACTTCTTGGCCCCTAGCATCTTTAAGAGCGAGACTCCAATCTTCATTTGTCGCGCCACCTTTCCAGTCACTAATTCGAGGGTAGTAATTAAAGCGCGGATAAGGCCCAGGGTGGGTCTTTGCTAAATGAAGAAATTCTTCTCTTGTCGCCATCTCTTAGTATTTAAACTCACTCTGAATAAGCGCTACACTCTTTTTAACATTGTCTTGAGGGATCCATTGGAGACAACCATGACCAAGTCCACAGATCCACTTGGAAAAGTCGACATTGTGGTCCTGAAGTTCTCTATAGAGTTCTCTCCACTTTGATTCAAGAGTCTCCCATGGAAGACCGAGATAAGCAGGTTCAAGATTACCTTGAATATAGTAATCATTTGAAAACTCTTTAAAGACACTTGGAAGATCCATTCTCCAATCCACACCAAGTACATCGATATTGTCATCTTGAATTTCTCTTAGATAGTGTAGGTGAGTAAATTTCGAATAATAAATAATCTTCTTATCAGGAAATTCTTTTTTAAATTGTGATGTTACAGTTCTTAGTGCTGGTAAGAGAAAGTTCTTAAAGTCAGAAAATGCAAGTTCTCCACTTGCTGTATCAAATAAGCACATGGCATCCGCACCACCTTGGGCCTGAATTCTCATTTCTGTTAAAAGGTTTGGAATAAGTTTTTCAATAAAGGCATCCCATCTTCCATCATAAAGACCTAGTTTTGACTGATAAAGTGCTCCAGAGTGAGAACCTTCAACTCCATAAGTATAGAGAGTAAATGGCGCACCTACGAAGCCGAGTAGGGTTTTATTAGGCTTTAGAGACTCTTTTAAAAGAGTACATGCCTCTCCTTGAAATTTATAAAAACTTTCTGCAGTATCAATTTCTTTTAAGTTCTTTACTGTCTCAACAGTTGATAGTTTCTTTTCTAGAACTGGGCCTGGCTTATACTCTAGACCTAATCCCAATTGCTCAAGTGGAAAGAGAAGATCTGAAAAGAGAATAGCGGCATCAAAATTAAAGTCATCCATAGGCCCCATCGTGACGTCTCTAGCGAGAGCGGGCTCCTTACATAGAGTCATAAAGTCATGAGTCTTTTTGAGGTTTTGATAATGATCATGGTAGCGACCAGCTTGTCTCATGAACCACACAGGTACTGTATTCTTCTCTCCATCAATTGTTCTATCTGTAAAAAGTCCCATTCTTTATATCCTTTTATCACTTGATTATTTAATGATTAATTTATATCCAATTCCGCGTATACTTTGTATTTCCATCGGCCCCTGAGTATCAGAGTCTGCCCATTTCCTTAATTTTACAATATAATTGTCGACAGTTCGGTGACTTGGATACTTATCTTCACCCCAAACCTTGTCGATGATCTCATCTCTTGTTGTTGCATTTCCTTGATTTGCGAGAAGAAGTTTTAAAATGGCACATTCTTTTTGTGAGAGAGGAAGTATATTTCCTAAACCATCTTTAACTTCAAACTTTTTAAACCATATTTTTAAATCGCCAATACTGATCTCTTCTTCATCCTTTGAGAGATCCTGTCTAAATTCTTTAAGTCTCTCTAGTCTAATGAGAAGCTCTTTGATCGCAAAAGGCTTTGTAATATAGTCTTCTGCTCCAATTTCAAAGCCCTCGACTTTTGTGTCAGGATCATTAAGAGCAGATAGAAAGAGTAAGAAGAAGTCTTTTCTACTTTCTCTAAAAATTCGAGCAAGCTCAAGTCCATTACCATCTGGTAGGGTGATGTCCATGAGAACAATATCAGGGCATTCGCTTTCAAAGATCGTCTTCGCCTCACTTACACTCTTTGCAAGAAAGCATTGCTGTCCACTTGAATTAAGATACTCATGAAGAGTGTCTCCAAGATTATTATCATCTTCGACGATTAAGATTTTTGCATCAGCAATCATGTATTTTCCCTTTCAATAGGAAGTCTCACGATAAATGAAATCCTCTTGTCTTTATCAACGAGAATTTCAAACTTTCCATGCATCTTATGAGTAAGCTTCTTACATAGATATAGGCCTATGCCTGAGCCGCGTTTTGAATTGTGCTTATAGAAAAGCTCGCCAAGCTTTTCTATTTCACCACTGAATTCACCGTCGTCTTTATAGGCTAATTCTACAAAGTCATCTGAGCTCTTAAAAGACACGAAGGCCTTCTTATCATTTCCGTGAATTTTTGTATTTTCCAGAAGATTCTTAAAGATTACTTCAAGTGCAAATTCATCAGCAAGGCAACCAAATTGATTGCTATTATCAGCTCGAGGCTCTTCAACGCTCACATCAACTTCTTCATAGCTATTGATGAGAGAGACAAATTTCTTTTTCATATCGATTGAAGAGATATTTAACTCACCGTCTCTCTCAACTCGAGATAGTTGGAGAGTTTTGTTGAGTTGGTCTTCAAGACGAACGGTATCTTCAATTAATCTCTTGGTAAGAGTTTTTATTTTATCATTCTGTGTTTTTTCAACTTCAAGACTTAAGACTTCACTTTGTAAGCGAATACTTGCAAGCGGAGTTTTAAGCTCGTGAGTAAGGCCTGCAAAGAAATTGTGAAGTGACTTATTCTTTTTCTGGTCTTTTAAAAAGAGCAGGGTATGAGAGATAAAGAAACCAACAAGCACCAGAACAAAGAAGGAGCCCTCCCACTTTATAAGAGTGATTATATTAGGGCCTATATCTGGGATATGATGTTCTTGTAACTTACTACTTAAGCTAAAGAGTAGGTATAGCCACCAGCTCCCAAGAAGAGTGATGAGTATCGCTCCAGCTGTAGAGAGAATATAGAGAGATGAATTTTTCTCTTTTAAGTTCAATCTAGCTCCATAGCCTTTTTTCGAGATCTTCGATGACGCTATCATCATGTGAATGGCTCATGAAACCAACTTCATATGCATTAGGAGAGAGATAGATTCCCTTTTCTAATAGAAGCTCAAAGAGAGGTACAAAGTCTTCGCCGATATTTCCTGGAATATTTCCTACGGACTTGATCTTATCTCCCGGAACAATCCAAAAGAGTGATGAGTGATGAATAATATTATAATTTGAAAATTGACCGCCATTATATTCATGAAGCCATTTTTTAAAAACTGATATAAGCTTTTCTGTTTGCTTAGCTAATTTCGTGTAGCTATCTTGATCGAGTTGTTTAAGAGTCTCGATTCCACCAACCATGGCCATTGGATTGGCACTAAGAGTTCCTGCTTGATATACGCCACCAAGAGGAGCGAGATGTTCCATAATATGAGTCTTTGCTGCTATTGCGCCAACAGGAAGGCCTCCTCCGATAACTTTTCCATAGGTGACAATATCAGGAATAATCCCTGTGTATTCTGCCATACCACCAAAGGCAACTCTAAAGCCTGAGATGACTTCATCAAAAATTAATAAGGCATCATTCTCTTTTGTGATATCACGTAGCGCTTGAATGAATTCTTGCTCTTGAATAAGAAGTCCATTATTTGCAGGCAGTGGCTCAACGATGATTCCAGCAATTTCACCTTGGTGGTCTTTAAAGCATTGCTTGACGCCTTCGATATCTTCAAGCTCTAAAATGAGAGTATCTTTCGCCATTCCCTCCGGAATTCCCTTTGAAGAAGCCTCAGCTTCACCGGCCAGACCTGAACCTGCTTTAATAAGCATCGAGTCCACATGACCGTGGTAGCAACCATTAAATTTAATGATCTTATTTCTTCCTGTTACTCCTCTAGCAAGTCTAAGGGCCGTCATAACGGCTTCTGTCCCAGAGTTTACAAATCTAATTTGATCAACAAAGTTAAGTCTATTCATGAGAAGTTCTGCAAGTTCAACTGAGTAGGGCTCACATGCACCAAAGCTCCAGCCTCTTTCAAGAGCATCTTTTAGCGCCGACTCAACTTTGCTATTTCGGTGACCTAAAATTAAAGGCCCAAAGCTCATGCAAAAGTCTATATATTCCTTACCATCAACATCTGTAATATAAGCACCCTTGGCGCTTTTAAAAAATCGTGGCGTGGAATCAAGCCCTTTAAAACTTCTTACTGGAGAGTGAACTCCACCAGGTACGATATGTTTAGATTTTTCAAATAATTCTGTCTGTAAATTGCTCATTTCTTTCCTTTTAAGTTCAAAGCATCTTATAAAATCTGAAACTCTTTATTGTCACGAAAGTGTAGAAACCCACTTTAGTCCAGCTTCTATATCAATAAATGGTCTCACTTGAATTTCTTCTTTCTTAAATTGATCTAATGTCTTTCCAAGGCCACACATATGAAAGGCGTCCTTGATTTGGGGATACTTCGAAGTGTAGTCTTTGTAGCTTGAAAAGCTAGTCCAGTAGAAAAAGTCACACTTTAAAAGATCAGCCTCTTCTTCTTTTGATAGTTCCACTATGTCTCTTGCATAAGAGGGGACAATATCAAAGTTTGAAAAGCTACCAGCATGAGAAAGTAGAGTGATATTCTTTGCATGAGTTGATTTAGAATTTCTCATAAGCTCCAGTGACTTTGAACTTCTCAAAAGCTCAATTTCAGATTCACCAAGAGCATCACTGGTTGCGTTTACCCAAAGTCCTTTTTTTGCCAGACGTTTCCACGTCTTAACTCCAGCAGTATAAAGACAGGCGCCATTATCTTTTACCTGTTCATGACCAAAGCTCGTCGCAAGAAATCTTTCGCCTTCTATATTGTCTACAGGAAGAGGGAACTTCTTGATCATCGAACAAGGCACAATATCTAGATCTGAAAATTTATCTTTGTAGGTTTTAGCTTTTTCGCTACCTAGACCTAGAAAAACTGAACCTTTCTTTGTGGCCGAAGGAAAACTGCCTTCAAGTTCAACTTGATCAACATCAATATCATCTTTATTTCCAGCATGAATATGAAGATAGTAGTCATTAAGTTTTTTAACGTGAATTCCAACAGCAAGGTGACAACCACCACCGTATGATTTGAAGGCCTGTCTCTCTCTTTGAATCTCGCTCACTGTGAGTTTATCTTCCACCTGTTTTAGCTTCTTATATAGCTCACCATTGTCCTCTCTTTTTTCGAGGCATTCAATCGCTAGGGCACCCTGACTTGCGGCAGATGGAAAGACGGTCTGAGGCATAACCATAAAGTTGAGATCTTTTAAAAGCTCTTTAAGAGTTTTAAGAGAGTTCTCTGTTTTTGCAAGCCTTTCTATACCTGCGTGCGCTAAGACAATCGCATCGTATTCGTCATTAAGCAGTCGCTCAATTCTTGTATTTACATTTCCTCTAAGAATTTTCGTACTAACTTCAATATTCTTGTCTGTAGGTAGGAAGTCCTTAAGTCTACTTTCTACATTTGTAATTCTTCTTGGAGAGCTTGTTCCAACAACAAATGAATCCATCTCTTTGATTTTCTCAATTTTCTCATTCTTAATGAGTAGAATATCTCCGGCAAAGTTTCTCTTAGTTATAGCGGCTAAAGTAATTCCCTCAGGCCTTTCGCTCCCAAGATCTTTATAGGAGTGAACAACTAAATCAACATCTCCAGTTAAGAGTGCGTGATCTAATTCTTTGGTAAAGAAATCTTTACCCTCGAGCTGCCAAAGAGGCTTATCAACAATTTGATCACCTTGGGTTTTTAATACTTTTAATTCGAAAGTGTCACCAGTTAGTGCCTCGAGCTCATCTTTGATCTGACCGCACTGAGTAAGGGCAAGAAGCGATCCTCTTGTTCCTATGATGTAATTTGCCATGAATTCTCCTGTTGCTGCATTCATGTCATCTTTTACCTGTTTTGTCCATTTTGCTGCGACTTGCCAAGCATAAAAAAAGACTTTTTTGAAACCCGACTTACTGTTAAAATAAACTATATTGAAGGAGAAATTATGTCTTATGTAATTCTAGTCGTTGATGATGATCAGGCGACAAGAGATGGAATTAAAGAACTACTCGAGTCTAAGTCACCACTGTGTCGAGTGCACACAGCGAGCGACCCTCTAGATGCTATTAGTCTGTTTCATAAGTATAAAGATTCTCTTACACATGTTGTTGTTGACTACTTCATGCCCATAGATAACGGTATCGAATTTTGTAAGGTCGTTAGAGATAATAACCCAAGAATTCAAGTTGTTCTCTTTTCAGGAAATAAGGATCTTGAGTCTTCTTTGCCTGATGGTATTGTCGATGAGTTCTTTGTTAAGCCAAATGGCAGAGAAGTTGTAGAGTTTATTCTAGGTGACTAGAGCTCAAGCTCTCCCCATGAAATAGGATAGCTATGAGTGAGGCTTGTCTTTCTGCGATTGACGGCATCCTCAATGGCCAAGTGAGCTTTTGAAATCTTATTATTCTTTTCTTGATCAAGCTCTTTTCCGTGAGTAAAAATATCTTCTAATTTATAAACACCATCTTTACTGGACATTGTCGTTCTAAGAATTGATGGTGAGCCAAGGTCTATAAAGAGCTGCTTGCTTGGATCAAAGCGCTCAAAGAACTTCTCGTCAAATAGTGTTTTCTTGGCCCCAATTGTATTAATAATTGAGTCAAATGAGAGATAGTCTTCTTCTTGCAGCCAGTTGATAATATGAATATTTGTTTCACTGAATTCATCTCTGATCTCATGAAGTTTTGATTCATTTCTAGCTGATAGGTATATATCAAACTTCTTTGACAGGTTCCTAATAGCATCTTTTGCAAGTTTTCCAGAACCAAGAATTAGAACTTTCTTTCCCTTAGAGTTATCAATCAAGATCTTCTTCGCAATACCAGTATAACTTTGTTGACCAATTTCTCTAAGAAAGTTACTTCTAATTTCCTTAGCATCTTTAAAAAGCTTTTCAAGAACTTTCATGATGACTTTGCTTCTATATTCTCTTTCGAGGTAATTTGAGTAAGCAGTCTTAAATTGTGAGACAATTTCACTTTCGCCTTTGAGTCGACTTTTTAGGCCACAGATTGTTTCAAGAAGAAATTGATAAGCTTTTTCGCCTTCATGAACATCATGAGTAGATTGAGGTACTTCTTCAATAAAAGTCGACAGAACGATTGTTCTTTGACATGTTTCAAGTACAAACGCGCCTGATGTATTCATATCTTTGTGAATATCACCTTGATAGGCGTGTAAATGAATCAATTTTAGTGAATTTAACATATTTGAATCATAGTAAATATATGACTAGAATTTGTCATAAAATTGTAGAAAACCTGACTATTTTACAAAAATTGCGACATTTTATGAAAATTATACAATTATAAGATGTTTGCCTATTCAAACTTTTCAAAGTTTGAGGCTCGTGATAATAACTTTGCATGGAAAATAATCTACAAATATCCAACTCAAAATCAGATCAAAGTGGTTTAAAATCACTTATGACGAAATTTATCGCATGGCTTAAAACTTTGGCCATATCGAAATTTATCCTTTTCTATTTCAAAAAGTTCGATCGCAAGGTAGATGGAGCGATTTCATTTTTCATAAAGAATTATGGAAAAACTAAATTCATGATGGCCATGTCAAAGAAGGCCCAAGTTCTAGGTATCGAAAAACTTTGGAATAAAGGTCCAAAAGCCTTTATCTATTTCTTTTTATTTTATCTTATTAGAGATACAATTCTCTATATCATTATTCCGATTTATCTCGCAAAGGCGACTACCAACGGTTAGTAAATGGATCAGCAGACATACCTAAGTGGATTATACCTTCTAACAGGATTCTCTATTTTCTATTTTGGCTCAAGAAGTCTCGCTGAAGGTATCCAGCTTTTAACAAGTAGGGCCGTGAAGAGTTTTGTCCTTAATAAAGAATCAAATTACGCTCTCATAGATTTTCTAAATGGAGCAAAGTTAACGTTAATTAGCTTTTCTCCTGTGATGAGTTCGATGGTTAATTTAGGTCTCTCAAATGCTAAGTTGCTTAAAGACGGTAGAGCTCTCAATATGTTTTCAGGCGTCACCTTTGGTGTCTTTCTGATTTCGACAGTACTTGCTTATTACTCCCTTGAGTTGGCATATCTTCTTATGTCCTTAGGCTTTTTGATGAGAACCTTTATTCCTGGAAAACTATTTCGAAACGCGGGAAAACTTTCTCTCGGCCTTGGACTTGTTTACCTGGCGATGAGTTTCATCGAAAAAGCATTTCTTGATGTTCATGCAGAATCAGTTTTACATAACCTTATAACTTTTAGTCTTGAGCACTCAATTCTAACTGCAATTTTAAGCTATTTTATTATTGGTCTATGTCTGTCTGTGATTTTCTTAAGAGCTAACCTCGTTATAGCTCTCGCTGTCGCTATCTCTCATTATACTAGTATTGTAGATTTTCAAGTCGCCTCTCTCGTTTCAGGTGGCATTCTTGGTGTCTTTTTATTGACCTTTATGGCCTCAAAGAAAGAAGCTTCTCACAGATCTCTCTCTGAAATCAAGGTCATTATATTTTCAATCGTCTTAACTAAAATCATCATTTCTACCTTAATCATTATATTCCCTGAAATAAGTATGAGCAGTATCAAGGGGACAAGCTTTCTCTTGGCCTATATCTTTAGTTTCTCTCTCCTAAGTCTCTTCATCCAATTACTCTCAAAGAAGTTCCTCTTAAACTTCTATAAGAAAGTCGATGACGACGAATATAATTACGAACAATCAAGACTTAAGTATCTCGGAGAGGGGCGCATGCTAAGTCCCTCAATGGCCTTTGTTATGGTTGAGATGGAAATTGTTAAACTCATGGATATCGTCGATAGAATGTTTCTTCGCTGTCATGAGTATATTGAAAGTGATGAAAAGAGAGCGCGCTCATTAGCAAAGATCAAAGATTACGAGAGAATCATTGATAATATTCAATTTGAAATAGATGTCTTTGTTGAGAAGGCCATCTCGACTGGGATTGGCGAGGAAGATGCTAGCACTTCTATTAAGTACTTAAAGCTTGCTTCTTCTCTAGAAAAAATTGCAGATAGTTTAGATAAACTGGCAACAATTCTTACTCGTTTCTATGAGAAGTGGGAGCTAAGTGAGACGGAGATTAATAAGATTATTCTATTCTATGATGAAATATACAGTCTTTATAAAAAGTCTTATAAAATCTTTATCTCTGAAGTAGAGCCAGATGAAAATATTGAAGACAATCTTGAGCGAATGATCTCTTTGAAAATGACTCTCTTAAATGAGCGAGAAGATTTTGCTCGTGCTCACCCGGAAGATCCCAATCTTATGAATATCTATTATTCTGATATGATGATTGCTCTTGCGACGACAAGAGGTCATGCAAGGGATATTTATAAGAGATGTCACGATTAATTTTGTTAAGTTATTTTTTCAAAGATTGTATGTAGTCTTTTAGTAACTGTAATTCATCGGTCGTCAGTCTCATCCTTTGATTTGGCGGCATTTCGCCACTTTCACTGACAGAATAAATAAGAGAAGTCTCAGCACCTGAAAGATTCTCAAAGTTGTCCATTCCTCCAAAACCACCTTTGCTCACTCCATTTCCATGACATCTCAGGCACTTTGCCTGAACCACTTTTGTCGCACGTGACTTTAAATCATTAGCAGCGTAGAGGTCATTGTATTTTTCCTCAAAGTTTTCAATCTCTTCAATCAGTGGATCTACCCAATCAAGAAATCTCTGCTCATCTTCGTCTTTAATTTTACGACTAGGGTAGAAGATTTTATAAGACTTAAGAGGCATCGTTCGATCAAGAACTGAAGACTTTAAAGCATTTAAGAGAGAAAGTTGAGTAGGCTCACCTTGTGCCTTAAGTGGAAAAATCTCCGCCATATCGAGGGCCTTTAGGCCATCAACTTGGTGTTTTGTCTCTGGATTATAACGCGGAAGAATTCTTCCATAAAAAGGAAGGTCTCGATTTGAATTATGGCAATCAAAACACTTCTTGGA
>DDIK01000166.1 GCA_002338505.1 Bacteriovorax sp. UBA1852 | reverse complement strand
ATTATTGAAGATAATTGTTTTATTGGTGCCGGAGCCGTGATTGTTGAAGGAATACAAGTTTTAAAAGGAGCTGTTATCGCCCCAGGCGTGAGCTTATCCAAGAGTGTTCCAATCTATGATTGTGTAAACCAAAGAGTTCTAGACAAGGGTGAGCCTATACCTGAAAATGCGATTGTTGTTCCGGGATCTAGGCCCGTTAATGACAAGCTTAAATGGGCAAAGGATAATAACCTATCACTTAATTGCGCCCTTATTGTTAAATATAGAGATGACAAAAGTAATGAGTCTCTCGAACTAGAAAGCTTCTTAAGATAATGAAGATAGCAAATCACATTGATAATTTAAGAAAGACGATAAAGAGACTCGATTCATCTTTTTTCTATTACGATCTTGATTTCTTAGAGTCTCATCTAAGTGAGATGAATAATTTAAGAGATCAAGATATTAAACTATGGTTTGCTTGTAAGGCCAATCCCCTTTCAAGCATTTTAAAGCTTTTTAGAAATCTTCACTTCGGAGTTGATGTTGCCAGTCTTGGTGAACTCGAACAAGTCACGCGTTCAGGGCTTAAGCCTCAAGACATCATTTCGACTGGGCCTAGCAAGAGCAAGAAGTATATTCGCTCACTTCTTGAGAATGAAATCAATTGCGTCGTCATTGAAAGTGAATATCAATTGAAGTGGTTAAATGAAATAGCAAAAGACATGGGCATTAAAGCAAAGTGCCTCTTGCGTGCTCAATTTGAATGGGAAGGCGGAAGCTCAGTCCTCGGTGGAAACGATGTCACTTGCTTTGGGATGGACCGAGAGACTGTGTCGGCAATTGACCTTAAAGAATACCCTGAAGTTGAAGTTATAGGCTTTCATGTCTTTCAATGGGGAAATATTCTAGACCTTAAAAGACTAGAAACTATTTGGGATAAAATTTGCTTACAAATTAAAGAGATTGCCTCTCAAGTGAATGTTGATTTAAAAGTTATTGACCTAGGCGGCGGTATTGGGATTCCCTATGAAAAAGGTGAACAAAGAGTGCCATTTGATAAGATCAATGAAGTTTTAGTGTCTCTAAAGAAAAAGCATAAACTACAAAAAATATGGATGGAACTTGGCCGTTACGCTGTTGGTGAGTGTGGCCTCTATCTCTCTCAGGTTATTGATCGAAAGAAAACTAGAGGAGTCGATATACTTGTTCTCGATGGCGGTATTAATCACATTGCAAGACCAGCTTTAACTGGACAATCATTTCCATGTGAAGTCCTCTATCATGATGAGAGTAAAGAAAATAACTCCAAGACAAAGAACTTCCAAGTTCACGGTCCTCTTTGTACATCGCTGGATAAATTAGGAACATTTGAATTGCCTGAGGATGTTGATTACGGAGATTGGTTAATATTTAAAAACTCAGGGGCCTATGGTTTTACTGAGGCCATGCCATTTTTTCTCTGTCACAATCTTCCCGCTGAAATTGTTTCATATAAAGGTGATCTCATGACTCCAAGAACAATTAAAACAAGTACAGACTGGTTAGTATGACAAATAAAATTACAGTAGAAAGAGTATTGATTGATGAGACCCTTACAGGATCAGTAGAGATTCCTGTATATACTATTGAATCCACGGCCCCAGGTAAAACTGTCTATATTCAATCAAGTGTCCATGGGGCAGAACTTCAAGGCAACGCAGTAATATACGAACTTTTCAATTACTTTAAAACTGCTAAGTTTAGTGGAAAGATAATATTCGTGCCATTAGCAAATCCTCTGGCCTCTGGGCAAAAGCTTGGAACTTATACATTTGGACGTTTTAATCCCGTAACTGGTGATAATTGGAACCGGATGTATCTCAATCTTAAAGATATCGATTTTGATGACTTTGTTAGTAAGCATAATTCATCATCAACTCAAGAGATAAACTCAGCTTTTAAAGATCTCATATATGACTCTCTTGAAAATTATATAAGCACTCAAGGAAAGTATGAAGTCAGTGATAACAAGAGACTCTTTATCACACTCCAAAAGCTAGCAAGCCACGCTGATATTGTTCTAGATCTTCACACAGGTGCCAATGCGACAAGATATATCTACTCTCCAGAGTGCCAAGAAACAAAAATGAAAGACATTAACTTTCCTCACTACATTGTCATTCCAAACGAATTTGGTGGCGCCATGGATGAAGCAACATTCACTCCCTGGTTTAACTTAACTCAAAAGCTAAAAGAAGCCGGAGTCAATTATGACTATGACTTTGAATCTTACACAGTAGAACTTGGAAGTGAAGAAATCATTGATATGCTTGAGGCAAAGAATGATGCTAGTCGGATTCTTAGTCTATTAGAAGCGAGAAATGTCTTAAATGAAAAAATAGATAAATTAGATACTAAGCAATTCTCATGTCATTTAAGTGATTATAAATCATATCACTCGCCTATTGCAGGCCTTTGTGAATATCACGTGCGCCCAGGTAATCACTTTAAATCTGGTGATACACTGGCAACAATCTATCAAATGGACAAGCTCGATCAAGAGTCTTCTTATAGAGAAGTTAAGGCCTTAACTGATGGCATACTGATTCATCAAACACCTAGTGCTTCAGTAAAAAAAGGAATGGAGCTCTTTCAAGTTTTCTCTAAGTTTAAAGAATTATAATTCGTGACTTGAGCGATCAGAATCAACCTTCTTTTTTAAACTAGGAAAAATTTCTTCGTAACTAGCGACCTGTGTTGGTGTGATCCTTCTATAAATATCTTCACGCTTTAGTAAATCAGGATGTGAATATCCAGAGGCCGCTATAATTTCTTTAACGGCAAGAATAGTCTCTGAGTGATAATTGGCTACTCTTTGGCCCTTATTTGTTACATTAACACCACCGGCCAGTGACTCATCTTGAGTTGCGATACCTGTGGGGCATTTATTTGTATTGCATATAAGAGCTTGAATACATCCCAGTGCAAGCATCATCGCTCGCGCCGAATAACAAGCATCTGCACCAAGAGCGATTGCTCTGACGAGGTGAAAACCAGTAATCATTTTTCCAGCAACAATTAATTTAATCTGTCCTTTTAAGTGATACTCATCCAAGATATTCTTTGCTCTTGCTAAGCCTTCTAAGAGTGGTGTTCCTATCGAATCTGAAAACTCGATCGGTGCTGCCCCTGTTCCACCTTCAGCTCCATCAATCACGATAAAATCTGGATAGCAATCAAGGCGATACATATCTTGGCAGAGATCTCTAAATTCTTGAGACTTTCCAAAACAGAGTTTAATACCTACAGGCTTTCCACCTGAGAGATCTCTAAGCTTCATAATAAAGTGAAGCATCTCCTCATTATTAGTAAAGGCCGTATGAGCTGGAGGAGACGCAACGTGAGTATAGGGCTCAATTCCCCTTGCCTTTGCAATCTCGGGAGTATTCTTCTTGGCAGGTAGGATTCCTCCATGCCCAGGCTTTGCTCCTTGTGATAATTTAATCTCTATCATTTTCACTTGATCAAGTGTTGCTCTCTTTACAAATTCTTTCTCACAAAAACGCCCCTCTTTATCTCTCGCTCCAAAGTAGCCAGTTCCTATTTGCCATATAAGATCTCCACCCTGCTTTGTGTGAAAAGCACTTATCGAACCTTCTCCCGTGTTGTGTGCATAGTTTCCAAGCTTTGCCCCTAGGTTTA
>DDIK01000128.1 GCA_002338505.1 Bacteriovorax sp. UBA1852 | reverse complement strand
TGAAGAGTATTATACAACTACAGATAAGCAAACGAAGATATTTGAGTTTCTCTGGCCTTTCGCACCTGAGGGAATCGATTTAAGTTGTTCAAGCTATAAGAAGACTAGTTTGTAGATATTTTTGTCATCTAAGATTTAAATATCGTCTATAATTTAAACACCTATCACATTTTTACATAGTCACTGATTATAAGTAACTGTTTTCACCGTTAAAAATATGGCCTCTTTGTTGCTCTTAGTAGAGCATGAAATTAAAAGAACTCAATTCACTATTTCTTCTATCTCTCTTATTCTTCTTTTATAGTTGTGGGTATAATAACGCGACTTTAAGACCTAATATCACCTATATTGAAGAAGAATTCTATAATTTAAGCGCAGATGGAAAATTAGTTAATATGACAGACGGGATTTATTATGTGACAAGCTCAACTGAGGCCTTTGTTACAAATGAAGTTGAGTTAGTAAGAAATGGACTAAATATCTATTCAGGAAATGGTCACTTCATATTTGAGGGGTTATCTAATCAAGGAGAGAAATCTGTATATTCTTATAATGGAGATAAAGTACAGAGAAATAAATTCTACAAAGAAATTTCACATCATAAAGAATTAAATGGAAAGCACTATGTCGTGGCAATCGCTAAAGATGGAAAGAGCGTCGCTCTAAGTTATGCTTACTATGGTGAATTAGAAACTGTTGTAAGAATGTCAATTGATAAACTTGGTGTTGATTATCGAGGTCTCGGACAATTAAGTGATATTACTCTTGATGAAAATGGACAGGTCTTACTTGCTTTTTCATATGCTATTTTAAGAGTAGATATTGAAGACAAGAGTTACAAGTTTATTTACCAAGATAAGTCAGGACTTGATATAGAGTCTCTTAAATTTTGGAATGGAGATATTTACTATCTAACTGATTCTCTTAAGAGCGCTCGAGATGATGGAAATGTTTCATTTTCCGGGACAAGTATTTATACAAAAATTCATGCTGCTAACGAAGACTACTTGGCCTTATCTGGATCGGGAAAATTAGGGGTTCTTGATACAAGTGATACTCTTTATAATTTCTCGTATGAGGGAAGTTTTATTGAAGGTGCTTTTGATAGTAGTGGAGACTTTATAGTTCTTACTAAGAAAGATGGTGTGTTTGGAGTGTTTCAAGCTTCAATGTCTAGTGGTGAACTTGAGCTTTTGACTGAAGTCTCAAGTGACCTTTTGATAAATAATGTTATTTTTGATGATCATAGTGTCATTATAAATACTAACTTAACTATCACTTTTTAGACCATTCTGACCTAAATGAATATCTGAAAGCCTAATCCAACAGTATTATCACGAGTATAAATAATATCTGAATTGAAATTTATAGATTTATTATTCAAAGATTTATTTGTCAGATATAAATACACAAAACTATTATTTTTATTCTTACCGAGATCATATTTCAGTTTTTCATAGTAAAAGAATTTTTGAAATTTAAAGTCAGGCTGTTCAAGGTCTACATACTCATGTGATCCCTCAAGGCTTAGCAGATCATTAAGCTTAAAACTATAATTCAAGTGTCCACTATAAACTTTTGTCTTTCCAGTGCTGTAGAAAATATTTTGAGGGTTAACAAAGTCTCGCTCGATAAGTTCTAAGGGAATATATGAATATCGGGAAAACCGAGTGTAGGAGTTAACATTTTTATCGTAGATTCTATGTTGAGCATATAGTTGGATATTTTTATTAAAGAACTGATGTCCAAGCTTAATCGAGTAAGCATATTTAGAATTCTCTGGATTGATAACTGCCTCTATATTGTGAACAGAATCACTATCTTGAGTCGGTTTAATATAAACGCCAAGGTTATTTTCTAGCTTGTCTGAGTCTGATAGGTCTGTTCCTTTAGAGAAGGTATATGTGGAAAGGCCTAGAGAGCTATATTTATATTCCTTTTCTAAGCTAAATGAGTATAAATCTCCCTGTTTATTGATAACAGATGTGCCACTAACCAACGCATAAAATTTGTAATCAGTCTGATAGCTGTAGATTCCCCCTGAGATATAGGAATCATCAACAAAAATACCTGCACCAACTGTCACTCTTTCTAGGTCTAGTAGTCTTAAGTTTGATTTATCATTTATATCCCAATCTATGCTTAGAACATGTCGTGTTCTTTGGAATCCGAGGTACCCGTTACTTATTGTTCCGTTTAGCATTATCGTTTTAAGGTTGATATTTAAGTTTTCATATAATTTGTACTGACTATATATATCAAGCCAATATCCGGCACCATGATAGATGCTTTCATTATTTCCCCAGTATTTCCAAAGCTCTAAGTCTGCACCTATAGAGAAGCTTTCGTTTATATACCCGCGTTCTTGTGTTATTAACTGCTCTTCAAGTTCATTGTTTTTAAGCTTTTCCATGGAGTAGGTGGATAATGTTATCAAAGCTACTGTGATTATGAGTCTCATTAAAGTCCTTAGAGTTTCTGTCTTGAACTGAAACTCTACTATAACCTAAACAAACTCACATGCTGCATAAAGCCTACCTCATCATTAAACTCTTTCTTAAATTTATTCTTCGCCAAATAAACAAGCTCATCCTGATCATAGACATACTTCTTTTGAATTAACTTATTAGAATTAATCTCTCTTAAAAGAGCAAGTAATTGCTCTGGTTTTCTATGATCTTCAATTTGAGTAAATGACTTCTTCTTATTACACTCAGGACATAATACTTGAAGATTATCGATCATATATTCAAGGTGAGGGTGAGTAGACTTAGGTCGGATATGGTCCACATGCATAGAAGGTGTTTCTTGTCCGCACTTTAAGCACTTCTTTCCTTGGATCTTAAAAGTCATCTCTCTGAGATATCTCCAGTTCTCACTTGTCCCAAATGAAATCTGTAAGTTCTTTCTCTTCGCATAATTAAACATCTGTCCTTCAAGATCTCTAAAAGTAACTTTCTTAGTGGAAAGTAGAATGAAAAAGAAAAAAAACATGGTTGCGCCTAAACCAATCAAATAGATAAGCGTGGTTGATAAATAGGTCGGTAACTGGCCTGTGAAGTCTGTCATAGTCTCTCTCCAGTGTTCTTTGTGTGTGTTGTGTGTGTGGTTCACCAATATCCTATTAGTGGGCCTACACTAATTATAAAGGCAATAATGGTGCCAACCTTTTTTGATCAAAAGCTCCAGATAGTTCCGTTTTGGCCATGCGTTTTGTCACCGACAAAATTTGTCAGTTTCATGACGTTGCGTGTATATTTAAACAATGAATAAGACACTAACTGAATTTAAAATTATTGGCCTACTGCGTCTCTCTGCACTTGGAGATATTATCTGGACGCTGCCAATGCTGAATGAGTTAAAAAAGAATTATCCAAACTCTAAGATTGTCTATTTCTGTTCTAAACCTTTTTCTGATGTTGTTGAAGATATCTCTGGTGTTGAATTTGTCATTATTAGAAAACCACGTTCACTTAAAGATTATATTCAAGCGATCAAGAAATTGCGTGAATATAATTTTGATCTCTTTCTGTGCACTCAAGCAAACTTAAGAGTTAATATTCTCTATCCATTTATAAAGTCTCAAAGAAAAATTGGCTTTGATTCAATTAGGGGAAGAGACGAACATCGCTTCTTTGTTCCTGAACAAATCCCTTATAAGAAAGAGCACGCTCTTGAGGCCTTCTTAGGCTTTTTAGATTATTTAAATTTACCTTTTTCAAAAGATAAGCTTGAATATAATATTCCGTCGACTAAGAGTAGTACTAAGTGGCATCAGGATCAAGACTTTGGTGACTACATCTGTATTCATCCCTGTGCTAGTCATGCCAATCGTACATGGAATGTTGAAAATTATATTGAATTGATAAAACTCCTTATTAATAATCATAGTTTTAAAGTTGTTTTAACAGGAACAGCAAACGATAGTGACTTCACGGGAAAAATTAAGAGTAACTTAGTAAGTGATCAGGTTCTAGACTTGGCAGGAAGAACAGGTCTTAAGGACTTATGCGTCTTATTTAAAAATAGCTCTTTAGTCATTGCCCCAGATTCAGGTCCAATTCATTTGGCAAATGCCTTTGATACAAAAGTGCTCGGGCTCTATGTTTCATTGCCATCTCAGTTTACAGGTCCTTATGGACAAGCACAATCTTGTATTGATAAGTACGATCAGGCATTGATTAAGTACTTAAAAATTAATCCTGAAAAAGTTAGCTGGCGTACACGGGTGAATGAAGTGGGGATGATGAGTTTAATTTCTGTGAAAGAAGTCTATCAGAAAGTTCTTAAGATTCTTGAATAATTTGAGAGAGCTCTTGAAGTAGCTCTTGAGAGATAGGATTTTCAAGTGCCTTCATCGCTGCATCAATATCACTTTGTTTCTTCATACCACATAGAACGTGGCTAACTCCTTGAGTATTTAG
>DDIK01000055.1 GCA_002338505.1 Bacteriovorax sp. UBA1852 | reverse complement strand
ATTATGAAAGACTCAATTCTAAATGACTATATAAGTGTAAGTGGAATAGAAGTTTTTGAAAGTGATTCAAATATTACTTATGATTCGACTTCGCCTGATGGAGCCTCCTTTCAAAACCAAACTGTTAACTTTGTTGACTCTTTAAATGAAGATTACAACCTTGACGTTAGTGATTCCGCAGCAAGGGGAAGGGCCGTAGACCTATCAGACGATGAAAACTATGCTTTTGATGTTGATATTAAGAATACTGCCCGCACGACTTGGGATATTGGGGCCCATGCATATTAATTAACCTACGGCCAACTCATTATAAGTAACCTCTAAAAAGTTATCACTAAAGTTATGTTCATTGATATGATCACGATATAGTTTTAAAGAGTAAGAGGGACTAACTCCCATCCATTCTTTAATAACTCCCTCTTTATGACCTTTTTGAAGCCATGTAAAAATACATGATTGTCTTAAGCTCTTAGGAGTAATTTCAAAAACTAACTCCTTTGACCATGATTTAAAAAGAAGTTCGATCCCTCGAGGTGATATTCCACCAGCGATGATTTTATGAGCGTTGGCATTAAAGAGAAATTCTTCAAAAGTCATTGATGACTTTTCTTTTACGTCCTCTAATAGTTCTACATAAGACTCGTAAATATTTCTAAAGAAATCAGGGAGACTAACTGTGTATGGATCTCTTTTTTGATGTCTTATAAGAACCCTTGGAGAAGCGCCAAAAGAGAAATCATTCTTTTTTAAAGTTGAAAGTTCTGAGACCTTTAGGCCCCCTGTATAAATAAGAAGAAAGATCATTTGATTTCTCTTTATGATGAGTCTTTCAAGTTTTGTTTTAGATTCTTTTTCAGCATCTAAGAGAAAGAACCAAAGTGTCTTTAAGTGTGAGAATGGAGCAGGCCTAGGTACGTCTAAAAATTTTGGTGAAGTTGGAACTTTTCTAACAGGATTGTGATTAAAGTGTCCTTCTTCAACAAGATAGTCAAAGAAGAGTCTTAGTGCCTGAACGCGTCTTCTTCTTGAATTATCAGAGTTGTATTTTTCTTCTAAGAATTTTCCATACTCAATGACCTCAGGGATACTAAAGTCATGAAATCTAGAAGCGACCTTTTCATCGTTAAGATAATTATTGAAGCAATCCAGATCGGTCTTATAGTTTTTCAAAGTATTAAGACTTCTTCCCTTAAGTTCTAAGCTTTTAAAGAATTCGTCTTGCCATGTCAGTAACTGCCCAAGATTATTAACTTCAGATTTCATATCCATATTTATATCCTCATAACTATCAATAAAAATATTCTACATAGGTGGTTAATATTACACAACTATTTTTAAACACTTGATTTTGACACTTTGTGGTGATAAAAATCAAACAAATTCGAATAATGGGAAGAGAGAGAGACGAGATGACTGACTGTAGGTCAATAAAAGCTTTAAAACAAGCAGATACGCTAGCACATAGAGTTTATGATGCTGCTGTGTGTGGTGAAGCCGATAAGTCATTTAGCGACATCTTTTTTACTTCCTTAGAAATTTCACAATTACAAAATACTCTTCAATATAATTTTAAAAATCAGGCCATTCTCGTAAGGGCGTTTACCCATAGCTCATTTGTTCATGAATATAGTAAAGATATTAAAAGTTACGAGAGATTAGAATTTCTTGGAGATTCAATTGTTGGCACCTTTGTCAGCCAAAAGCTCTTTGAATCATTTGAAGACTTTAGTGAAGGTAAGCTCTCTAAACTTAAAAGTGCTCTTGTAAATGAAGAGACCCTATCTGAAATTGCAAATATTTTAAAGCTCGAAGATTTAGTTCTAAGAGGTAAGGGTGAGCTAAAAGAGAGTCTTACAAATTCTATTCTCTGTGATGTCCTTGAATCAATGATTGGGGCAATCTCAATTGATTCATCAATAGGTGAAGCCTTTAAGGTTCTAGAGAGACTTGTCACTATTTATGAAACAGAAACGAAGACGTCTTTCTTTAGTGAGAAGAGACTCTTTATGTTTGATCCAAAGAGTACGCTTCAAGAGTATACCATGAAGAACTTTGGTGACCTTCCAAAGTATGTCGCAAAGAGAGACGGAGACAAGTTTCGAGTTGAGTTATGGATAGAAGGTAAGAAGTGTTGTGAAACAACTAATATTAGTAAGAAGAATGCAATGAAAGAAGTTGCTTATAAATTTTTAAATCAATTAGATAATAATATACAAGGAGTAAAACAATGTTAATCGAACATCAGCACCCGGATAATAAGTCGATAATGGTTGCAATCTTAGGTGCACCAAATGTTGGAAAGAGTTCTCTTGTGAACTATCTCCTTGGTATGAATCTTACTGTTGTTACGAGTAAGCCACAAACGACAAGAAATAAATATCACTGTGTTCTCACAATTGATCACACTGAGGTTGTTCTGGTTGATACCCCAGGACTGCATAAGTCTAGTCAGGAACTTAATAAGAGAATTAATCAACAAGCTCGAGAGGGAATTGATGGCGCTGACCTAAATCTCTTACTCATTGATCTTACAAAAGATGTACTTGAGCAATTTAGAGATTTTAAAGAAAATATTCAAAGAGATCTTGGGCCTACAATTGCCGTTTTTACAAAATCAGATAGAGTTGAAAATGCTAGAGAGTTACCATTGACTATGGTCTATGAAAGTGCAAAGCAGATTCTCCCATGCCTTGATTCATTCTTTATGATTTCAACAAAATCAGGGGACAATGTTCACCTCTTAACAGGTGAGATCTGCGATAGAGCTCAACCTGGTCCTCATTTTTATAATGGTGAAGTTTCTAATAAGCCTGAGAGATTCTTTGCAACTGAGTATATTAGAGAGCAAGCATTTTCACTTTTAAAAGATGAGCTTCCATATGAACTTGCAGTTGTGATTGATGAATATAAAGACGTTAAGGATAATGATAAGAAAGTGAGAACTGCTGCTCATATTTCTGCATCAATTCTTGTTAATAGACCAAGTCAAAGAGCAATCGTCGTAGGCTCTAAAGGTACAATGATTAAAGAAATTGGTACACGAGCAAGAAAGAAAATAGAGGCGATGAGTGATTGTGATGTTCACTTAAATCTTCACGTTAAAGTTTCTCCAAAATGGTTTAAGAATAACTTTGTTCTTGAAGAATTAGGACTGCCAAGGTCACATGATTCAGCAAGAGTTTGGAAGAAGAAATAGTAGAAATAGAAAAAAAGAACTGGAAATATTATGAAAAAAAGATCAATGATTATATCATTAATTGGTAGACCAAATGTTGGAAAGAGTTCTCTCTTTAACAGACTCATGCGAAGCCAACACAAGGCCATAACTTATGACACTCCTGGTGTAACAAGAGATCGTCACTATGGAATCTCAACATTTAACGATGCCGATCATGATCGTCCTGTTGATACAATCCTCGTTGATACGGGTGGCTTTTACCCGACAAGAGTTGATGAGGCCGGAAATAATCAAAAAGAAGAGAATGCCAATAAATTCTTTAATATTATGACGGATCACGCTTATCAAGCGATTGATGAGTCTGACCTTATTCTCTTTGTTGTCGATGTGAGAGAAGGGGTACTTCCTTTTGATAAGACAATTGCTAATTATATTAGAAAGCAAAAGAAGAAGCTCTGGATTATCGTCAATAAGTTTGACTCTGAAGCTCAAAGAGGTCATGAGGTAGATTTCTACGAGCTTGGTGTAGACTTTGAACTTATGCATACTGTTTCAGCGGCCCATGGTATTGGAATTGATACTCTTAGAGAAGATCTTCATAAAGAGTTGTTAGCTTTTGATGAATCTAACAACTCTCTGGATGTTTCAAATCTTCAAAAAGGTGTAACTCCTAGAGAGAAAGTTGTTTCAAGACTTGCAATTATTGGCGCACCTAATGCTGGAAAGTCGACACTACTAAATCGTATGCTTGGTGCAAATCGCGCACTAGTTTCAGATATTGCAGGAACAACGGTTGATCCAATTGAGGGATTCTTTGATCTCTATTTTGGTAAAGACGCTCTTAAATTAGAAGAGGACTTAAAACTTAAATCTACAGATAATCTTCTTTATAAACAATACGAAGACTTTAGAAAGAATAATCCGGAACTCTATGAGTCACTAGTTAGTTCATACAATACTGAGGAAGAAATTGAAGAAGAGACTGCTGCAGAAATCGATGAAGAATCACTTTCTGTTCTTGATTCAGATAATACTGAATTTATCTCTGAGCGTGAAAAGAAAATGTATGATCAGGTATTTCATGCAAAAGAAGAGAGCGGCGAAAAAGAAGTCGAGCAAGAAGTGCAAGGAAGTTACTGGAGAAGTATTCATATTGTTGATACTGCCGGTATTAGAAAGCAAAAGAAAATTGATGACTTTATTGAGTCTCAATCAGTTTATCGCTCACTTCGTTGTATAACAGAGGCCGATATTTGTGTTTATATGATTGATGCAGAAAAGGGTGTATCTCACCAAGACAAGCGTCTCTTAGATATTGCTATTGAGAAGGGAACTTCAGTTATTGTTTGTCTTAATAAGATCGATCTTATTGCAGATAAAATTAAAGATCCTGAAGATAGAAAAGAATGGCTCTTAAATATTAGAGATACAATGCCGTGGCTTAATTACTGTGATGTACTTCCTATTTCCGCTAAGAATAAGAAAGGAATAAAGGCCCTTAAAAGAGCACTTATAAAAACGATTCTCATTCGAAAGCAAGTTCTTCCAACAGGAGAACTTAATAGATTTGTTCTTCACCTCACAGAGAGACATCCTATTATTTTAAAGGGCTCACGCGGGAAGAGATTTAAAATTAAATATGCTTCACAGATAAAGTCAGATCCACCAACATTCTTATTCTTTACCAATAAGTCTAAAGGTGTGCCTGATAATTATAGAAGGTATTTAAAGAACGGTCTAAGAACTGCATTTCCACTGGATAATACACCAATTCATCTTATCTTTAGAACGGGAAGTGATCTACAAAAGAGAATGACGAAAGTTTCAAAGAGCTAGTGGCCGTAAGCTACCAGCTCCAGACGTAGCCAATTGTAAGAGTGTAGGCGTTACCATCAAGGTTGGGAACAGTATGCGACTGGTCTACGTCTGCATCTTCTTCACTATCAGCATCAAGTAGAGTTGTATTCTTATCCGCAAATGCTACGCTGTGAACGAGGAATTCGAGATTCATATATGATTCTTTAAGTTTAATTGGAAACTCTAAGCCTATTCCAAAAGCCCCACCAACTCCGCCGCCGTCAGTTTCATTGGGAACTTGTACCTTGTCAGATAAGTATTTATTTGTGACATACCAATATTCCATTCGGCCTATAAAGTATGGATTAGAGTAAGTTAAGGCAGTACCTAGATTGGAAGTATCAATATAATAGCGATAAGCGATATAAGGTCTTAACATTGTAACTTCAACTAGACCTGGTCCACTACTAAAACCTTGAGTTTTCTTATTGATAAAGTAATTATGAGAAGAAATCGTAAAGCCAAGGCCCCAAGCAGATTGAAAGTCTGAAAAGTATTGTACATAGAGCCCATAGGTTGGGGGATCATTATTATAAATAGATCCTCTATTTCCATCAAATGAAGTAAGTCCCATATAAAGACTAAAAGAAAAGAATCTTCCATACTTAAAGAATCTCTCATCTTCCATCATCTGCTTATCTTCAAGATCTTCGTTAAAGTCAGAGAAGATGTCGCCACCAATATTGAGGTCATCACCATCTATATCTGAAAAACTCACTTGAGAGAAAGCATTGAGGGAGAAGAGTATTATGAAGAATATTTTAACCATTTGTCTGCTCATCATAGATAGAAATGAAAGAGGGCTACTAGAAATTGGCTTCCAACAGTGCTGATATTAAAGTCATCTATTTTATAGAAGCTCACACCAAACTCTGTTCCAATACCAATACTTTGAAGAGATTCAAAACTAAATTCAGCGCCAAAGGTTCCATCAATTTGAAAGCCGCTCTTATCATTTGTGGGTCCAAGCTTTTGGTTAAGTAATCCAAGACTAGCTGAGCCATAAAATGTTACAAATGGCTCATTAAAGATATTACGATAGACTTTTATTCCTCCGGCCCAGCCTCCTTGATCAGCAGTGTCGATACCGAAGTAGCCGCCAAATGAGAAAGACTTTGATCTTTGGATTTTAAAAGAAAGGGCCGTCACATCTATGACGGGTTGTGTAGAAAAACCAATCCCTAAACGGCCTATTCTCTCCGCTCCCAAAGTAGTTAAGGGAGAAAAGATCATATAACTAAGAATAAAAATACTTATAAATGCTTTTAATAATTTTTTCATATCCTTAAAGTCTACCCTTAGTTTTTTAGGGCTTCAAGTAGAAGATCTTATAAATACTTAGCGTGCTTTTCTTTGACATCGAGATTTCTACTCTCTACAATATCGTTTTGCTATATTCGTTTAAACATAGGGGATAATAATGAGTACACAAACAGCTGAAAGGACTCAGTTTGATGCAGAGCTCAAGAAAACAGATCTTGGTACTGTAATTGTTGAGAATAAAGGCCTTTTTGGAGTCTTACTAGCACTCATACTTGCTGGTGCAATTGGCTTTGGTTTCTATCAGAAATCTCTTCAATCTAAGAATGAAGAAGCAGCTAAAATCTTCTATGGCTTTAGCACAAATCAAATTGAAAAATTTAATAATAAAGAATTAACTGCTGATCAGCTAGTTTCATCTTTTAATACGACAATGAGTACTTATACAGAAACGCCAATTTACTTTGGTGCAACTCTTGAAGTCTTTGATGCTGTTGCTGAGAATCCAAGTGAGGCCATTAAGCTCATTTCTGGTATGAGTGGTTCTAATATTTATCAGATCTATACTCTTGCCGTTAGAAAAGCTGCTGCATTTGAAGCTCTTAAGCAATATGACAAGGCTATCGCTGCATTGAGCTTAATAAATTCAGAGAAGTTCTCAAGTGTTGCTGGTAAAACTAAACTAGATCTAGGAAGACTTTATCTTTTAAGTGAAAATCAAGCAGCAGCTAAGACTCATTTTGAAGAAGTTCTAAAAACGACTACGCAAGCTGAGTTTAAGTCTCTTGCTAGCTATTATCTTACTCAAATTAAATAAGAGGTTCCGTTGAAATATTTGATTCTATTACTACTTGTAACTTCTTGTTCAACTCATCTTGCTAAGTATAAGCCGCAAGGGGAGAAGAGAACAAATAGAGCATTCACTCCACTTTGGATTAAGAATTTAGATAACTCTTATGACTCAGGAAATTTACCAATTTCTTTGGCAAGTCCTCTTGTTCATGAAGATGTTGTCTATGCTGGCTCTAATAACTTCTTTAATGCCTACGACCTTAAGTCGGGAAGACTTTTATGGAAAGAGAGCACTAAGGGTGTGATGCATTCAGGTGCCACAGTTAGTGATGGTTTACTTCTTTGGGGAGACATCAGTGGAAGGCTCTATGCTAGAGACCTAGAGCGTGACGAAATGAAGTATATGCTTGATCTTGGAGCACCAATTGATTCTACTCCAGTGGTTAGTAATGGAAGAGTTTATATCCATGCGAGAAATCACAAGATATTTTGCTTAGACCAGTTAACAGGTAAAATTCTTTGGTCTTACAAGAGATCAGTTCCATATTTTTCAACTCTTCAAAGAACAAGTCGACCTACCGTTATTGCAAATAGAGTCTATGTTGGCTTTGCAGATGGTTACTTAGTTTCATTTTCTGTAGAGGAAGGTCAAGTGATATGGGAGAAGAGATTATCTATTTCTTCTAAGTTTGTTGATGTTGATATGTCTCCAACACTTTTTAATAATAAGCTTCTTGTTGGAAGCATTGATGGAAACCTCGAAATTCTTGATCCACAAAATGGTGTTCTTTTTAAGAGATTCTCTTTTGTTTCAAATAGAAAAGGTGAAGTCTTTAATAATGGAATTCTCTTTGGAGACGTAAGAGGAAATATTATTGAAATTGATAATGACTTCAATATTTCAAGAACCCTTAAAGTTTCTAAAGATCAAATCAGTAATGTTAAGAAATGGAAAAAAGGCGTCGTCGTTACCACTGTTAGTGAAGATGTTATATATCTTGATGAGCAATTAAATATTGTTTCAAAGATTGATCTAGGCTCAGGACACTCGGCTGTCTTTGGAGAGCTTAGCGTAGATGACGAGCATCTAGCGCTATTCTCTTCAAGAAATAGAGTCTACTTATTTAAATAATACTTAAACCAGCTTGCACCAACTCTATTTGAGGCTTCGTAAATGAAGCTCTCATGCTCTAATGAGCTTGATGAAGCAATCCCTCTGGACTTCTTTCTTAGTCTATTCTTTGTGGCCACAGCAGAGAGTAATTTCTCGTTAAAGAAAATAGGGCTCTTTAAGAGCGTATTATAACTTTCTTTATTTCTTAGAATCACTCCAGGCTCTTTTGAAAGAGTCACAAGGTTTTCATAGATATAGTAATTATGAGAAAACCCTTGTTCACATAATTGAACAATTTCATCATGATTTCGGTTCATGTGATCTTTTATTGCAGAAGAAAAGTCTTTATGGCCTCTCTCCAAATTTGCAACGAAGTCCTCACTTTGATCAATAGTGTCTTTCTTAGTGAAGCTATGTTTCTTATCCGCTGAATCGTATTCTAGGACTTGTTGGTGAAATCGTGGGCAATACTGCACTCTTTTCTTATACTCTGGGTAGACCTCAGTAAATTGATCATACTGCTTGTAAAGAGTGAGAAAGTAGAGAGTCTTATTGTTATAGTCAAGGTTGTCAGCTGCACTCGCAGGTATTCTTCCTTTAAATGAAAATTCATTTGCAAAATAATCGGGAACTATATTTGTTCTTACTTCTTTTGAACGATAACGGCTCATCTTCTCTTTTATAGATTCAGGTCTTTGATAAATACTGCTGCAACCTACAAGAGATAATAAAGTAACTGTTGAAATAATTTTCTTCATAATTTCTCCTCACATTCGAGATGTACTCATATTAATGATCGGAGGTTTGATAAAAAAGTTAAGAAAGTCTTTTAACGTCTGAGCCTTTCAGTCAGTCTAATGGCCGCTTTAAGATTAAGTGCGCCAGAGCTACTATTAAAACCAACTAAATCCTTTTGGTATTTAGCGGTTCTGACAATAATTTCTTTTATCATTGACGGTGTTGGTCGGATACCTTTTCTTATGAGAATTTCTCGTATGATCGAGCTTGCTTTCGTGACTTGAGGAGCAGCTTGGCTCGTACCATTAATAGGTATTCGTCTTCTCTCTGGAGTACAGGATCTGATTGCAATTCCGGGGGCTGAAATTGTAACCGAGCTTCTTCCAAAGTTTGAAAAGTATGCTTTTTCGCCATTGTGGCTTGCGCCTACTGTAATAGCATTTGCTGCTTTAATACTTGAAGGGTAGTGAGGTGATTCGTCGGTATTCTCTTTTCTGTTTCCAGCTGAAAAGACAAAGAGTTTATCACTATGTTTTCTTACAATTCTTTCACCATTTCTAATAAGCCCTGCCATAAAGTCTCTTGTCATAGAACTTCTCTTCTTTTTAAAGTTCTTTGCTCTCTCATCGCCAAATTGCTCTTCAAAGAGATTTTCGACAATATTCTCTGTGCTTCCATAGCCTTGGCCCCAAGAGGCGTGAATAATATCAGCATGGCTTGCACTATAGTCTATGGCCTTTAAAAACTTATTGCGCATAAATGAGATGTAGTACTCAATGTAATTTTCAATATGGCGAATTCTTTTTGAAGTTGATGTTGATTTTGTAGGCACAAAATCTTTTAAGAGAAATTCACCTTTGGTCGCATCACCGAGATATGTTACAGGAAATAATTTAATGTCTGATTTTCTGATATACTTTGGATAGTTTCTCTTATCAAGGGCAAGGCATGCCACATGAGAGCCGTGTGTATAGCGAGAGAACTCTTTTCTTTTATCCATGAAGTCATCGTCTTTTCTGAGATCTTTATATTCTTGCATCTCATCGTCAGTAATTGTGTCTAATGTTTTCTTTGCTCTTAATTCGTAATAGAGAAAGACTTCCTTTGGAAAATCTCCACGCTGTGCTTCGTTAAAAACAAGGTGATCTTCATTAATGAAGTTCCAACCGTTAACGTCATCGACCTTACCATTTCGATCGTCATCATAAGAGTTAAGTACTTCACCAGAGTTATAATGTAAGTACGGCCTAAGCTTAGGATGAGTCGTATCAATGATATTGTCTAAAACAGCGATGGTTGTCTCTGCTTCACTGTGAAATGAAAAAAACATTAGTAGTAAAAGAATTTTGCTCATGTATTCTTGATAGCAGTGACTGAATTTAGCGTCAATTGCTACGCGTTAGCAGGCGGAATTTCCAATGTAAAAACAAGGGGATAGTGATCGGATGGAGATTTGAGTACATCATAACGACTTTTTGGAAAAGGCCTAGGCCTACCAAGATCATTCTTAAAGCGATAGATCATAGGGGAGCTTACATACTTTAAATTCTCTTCTTTTAAAAAGGCATAATCTAGCTGAATTGGTACTCGCTTTTTCTTAGAAAAGGCAAAGAAAGTTGCACGGTACTCAAGTGGATAGTCTGATCGTTTTAAAACATCTTGGTATCCATGTTCATAGAGTGCACTAAACTCTTTCTCGGTTTGATTGGCCGAGGCGTTGCCGTTAAAGTCACCCAGAAAAACAGAAAGTTTTCGAGCTTGGTTTTCAATAATTTTTACACATAATTCTAGCTCACTCTTTCTTCTCTTATTAGATTTGAAGTCTAGTCCCGTCTCATCTCTTGCTGACTTAAGGTGGCAGTTAAAGAGTGAAGCGATATGAGAGTTATCCTTTATAAGAGAAAGTTCTAAGAGATTTCTTGAGAGTTTAAAATTATCTTTAAAGCCTTTTTGTTCTAAGTAATAGACTTCATCTTCAGTGTAGGGACTTTCAATTTTCTGCTTATAATGATTGATAAGTTCTACGTTAAGTTCATATTCTTTTAATGTCTCTTTCTTTACAAGAAAAGCGATTTCAATATTACGAGAGCTATTACCTTTTTTATGAAAAACTTCATATTTAGAACCTAGATACTTCTCATTAAAATAGACAAGGCTCTCAATGAAGCCAATTTCTTGTAGGGCATATATGTCGGCATCAATATCATTAAAGACAAGCTTTAGTGCCTCTACTTTTTCAATAGATTTAAAGAAGTGTGGGTTTTCATATTCCGGTAGAACTTCTTTTATAAAGAGATTCTCAAGATTAAATGTAGCGATATTAAGGCTCACGGACATACTAGTTATGACAACTCCATCCTATAATATATGGCTCGAATTTCTTCGTTTCGATATTATAGATTTCTTTGCAAAATGTTCCTTTGTAGTGATCTTTAAACATAGGATATGTCGCGAGATGCTTATCAAATCGCTGAGT
Organism: Bacteriovorax sp. UBA1852; assembly: GCA_002338505.1. GTDB lineage: Bacteria > Bdellovibrionota > Bacteriovoracia > Bacteriovoracales > Bacteriovoracaceae > Halobacteriovorax_A. The sequence goes on along the minus strand of DDIK01000055.1, from coordinate 1,351 downwards.
AAGATCTGGAGTACATTTCACTGTTCTAGGTGAGGGAGCATCTACATCTTTGAAGCTAAAGTTAAGAGATCCTTTCTTCGTGCTCTTAAGAGAATATATATTACCATTGTACTCAACGAAAGAGACGAGTGAGTTATTTGTCGTGTATGAAGCGATGGCATTCAGAGAAGAGACAAATGAATGCTTCTTTCCAATATACTTGTGGACTAGAAATTTTGACTTATTACTAACTTCATTCTCGTTAAAGATAAATTTAATGACTTCAAAGGTTTTATCTTTCTTTCTGTGATGAAAGCATTTTGAATCATATGTAATTTCTTCATTTGAACTTTTGGCCTTTGACCATAACCTTATTGGGAAGCCTTGATCATTACTAAACTTTAAAATACTTTTCTTGCCTTGAGAGAGCGAATTGATAAAGGTTTGATAAAGTATTCCTTGCTCTTTAGTACAACTAGCGTTTTCGGGGCAACCAGGATTACTTTGCAAGAGTGACTTTATAGCCTCTTGTGTGACCTTGGACATATTTCCAGATGGATTTGCTAGCGTATATGAGGTGAGAATGATCGTTATAATGAACTTGGTCATACTTTATTTTATGCGTGATACTTGCTCATGGCAATACTAGTTACAGTAGATATGGTGATTCCACTTGTAGCCTTCTTGTGTGAAGAGAAAATAGTTATTTCCTGAATAATTACCCACTCCTTGAGTCGCTATATCATCTGAGGAATCAAGAATCGAATAAAATGACGTAAAGTCAGATGTCTCAACGAAGTTATTTGAATTATTTGGTTGTGGAATATAGTAATCAAATGCCACACCAGACCTAGTCGGATTACTTCTGTTTTGACAAAATTTTGCCCCAATATCTTGAAGCTTTGCTCTGACGCTAGAGTCTTGTTTAGGTGAGCCGTTGGCATCAAATTCAGTATCAATTAATGCAAGCTCTTCATCTAGGACTCCATTATCAAGCTCTTGAACGTCACCTTCGCTTGAAACAAATTTATTAAAGTAAACATTGAGATTTGTTCCTGACGGTAGGGCACATCTCTTATTTCCATCAATGTCATTATTCGCATAATTTGAACAACACTTACTATCTCGAGTGACTTTTGAGCCTAGTTTTGAGCAACATCTAAATTCATGGGCAGAGAAAATTTGCTCTACCGCAAACTTGTCTTCTTGAAAGTGACCCTCTGGTGAAGATGAGTTGTAACTTACTTCATTTAAGTATTCTTGATGACTTTCAATGGAAGAATCATATATTCCTGGAACGAGTTTTTCTTCATCAAGTCTTGCTCCTCTGTCTGCAGGGAAGTCAGTCGCCTTAACAACATCATTACAAAAT
>DDIK01000036.1 GCA_002338505.1 Bacteriovorax sp. UBA1852 | reverse complement strand
AGGCCACCTGCGATTGAGATGACAACAAGAAACACAGTCGCCATAAAGAGAAAGATCATTATAGAGTTCTCTAAACTTAGAGCGTAGAGAAGGTTTTTATTTTCAGATTCCCAAGAAGTAAACTTACTTGATGGAAAGAGCTTAGTTAGCTCAGCGAGGTAATTTTCACTAATATCTTCATAAATTCTCACTGTATTGTATGATCTTTCTGTGGTGAGATAATGAATATTTCTGATATCAGTCCAGACATGATATTCATCGATATCAGGCTCTAGGGTTTCCACAAAGCGATTATGTGAAAGAGACTTCTGTCTTGGAATATCTCCAAAGAATGGATCTGTATAGAGCGGAGAGAGTATGGTTAATTCATCTGAAAGTGTCGATTTAAGCTTCATACTAATGTAATCAGAAGCGTATATCTGATCACGATAGACTTTCTTTCCTAGAAACTCAGGTAAAAAGTCAGTACTTGTTATGCCGTGAATAATAACAGGAGCAAGTCTGCCATGAAACCTTACTAGGCCTTCGATAAAAAATTCTTTATTATAAAGTATGGAGTTATCATTTAAGAAGCTTTCAAGCTCTTTAACATCATCAAAATCAGAGACAACATAATGACCCATGATAGACTTTGCTCTATCAATACGATTATCTTGAAGGCCTCTAAGTGTTGCTTGGACAATAACTAGTGAAATACAAGAAAGGAAAAGACCCACCATGGCCATAAGAAATAGGCGCTGGCGGGTCTTAGCTTTAAAAATATAACTTATAAAGAATCTAATAAAGTAAAAGGTCATTACATCTCGTAGAACTTCTTCTTGTCTTTAACAAGAGTATTAATAAGCTCACAAGGAGTATAACGGTCTTTATCAACACTTTCTGCATGCTTTAAGAGTTCAGATTGAATTCTATCAAGCCCTTCAGAATCAGCATATCTCAGCAGCCCTCCTCTAAATGGAGGAAAACCAATACCAAAAATTAGACCAAGATCAACATCATAGGCATTATCGACAATATTGTCTGAAAGAACAGTTGCCGCTTCATTAATCATTGGAAGAAATACTCTTTTTTGGATTTCAACCTCAGACATTTTCTTAGAAGCTTTTGGAAGAAGTGCCATGGCCTCACTATTAGGACCAACCACTTTTCCTTTTTCATCATAGACGTAGAAACCTTTATTAGTTTTCTTACCTAAGAATCCTTTTTCAACAAGTTTTCCAGAAAGTGTGCTGGCCTTAGCTCTGTCACCCAGTCCATCATGAATAATTTTAGCAACCTTTTGGCCGACATCAATTCCAACTTCATCAAGTAGACGACAAGGACCCATTGGCATCCCAAAGTTGAGACAAGCATCATCAATGTCTTTCATGGAAACACCCTCTTCCAATAAGAAGCCTGCTTCGTTCATAAAAGGCATGAGAATTCTATTAACTAAGAAACCTGGGCCATCTTTTACGACAACAGGAGTCTTCTTCGTCTTTAAAACCCAATTATAGAGTGCTTCCACAGTCTCAGGAGAAACATTGTCATGAGTAATAATTTCAACAAGAGGCATGAGGTGAACAGGATTAAAGAAGTGAAGTCCCGCAAAGCGACTTGAGTCTTCAAGGGCTGTACTCATATCTTGAATTGAAAGAGATGACGTATTTGAAGTGAGAAGTGTTGTAGCACTAACCTCTTTTTCAACTTCAGCAAATACAGATTTCTTAATATCCATATTTTCAACAATCGCTTCAATAACAAGATCAGTTCTCTTAAATCCACGATAATCAGTTTGACCAGAGATTGATCTCATCTTTCTTTCAAAATCATCCTGACTGAGTCTCTTTCTCTTAAGTGCACCGGAGAAGTTCTTAGAAGCTTGTTTTAATCCAAGCTCAATCCCTTCATAATTAATATCTTTCATAATTGGAAACATATCATTCTTGGCCATAAGCCAAGCAATTCCGCCACCCATAGTACCTGCACCAAGACAAGCACCTCTTTTAAGTTTTGGAATATCACCTTCACCCTTAGGCCCTGAATACTTCTTAACTTTCTCCGTCATGAAGTAAATGTGTTGCAGATTCTTACTCTGCTCCCCAATACATAATTCACCAAAAGCCTGAGACTCTGCCTGAAGATAACTTGAACGTCCCTTCATAACACCAGCTTCCATCACATCAAGAATCTTTAATGGTGCTTGATAAAAGCCTTTTGTCTTCTTAAGAACATTCTCTCTCGCTTTTTGAAAGATAACTTTCTTAGTTAAAACATTATCAGTCACAAGATCTTCTAAAGAATCTTTAAATGAAGTCTTCTTCTTATCAGACTTAAAAAATTTAGGTGCTTGATCAAGAAGTCTCTCTTTTGGAAAGACACCACTAACAAGTTCAATCTTCTTAGCTTTTCTTGAATTAACAGTCTTACCTGTAAGAATTAAATCCAAGGCCGTTGGAAGTCCTACTTTCTTAGGTAGTCTATAAGTTCCACCAAAGCCTGGGATGAGACCAAGCTTGACTTCAGGAAGACCTAAGCCTGTGCTCTTATCATCACTGATAATAATCGTGTTGCATGAAAGTGATAATTCTAAACCACCACCTAAGCAAACACCATGAACACAAACAACTGTTGGGATCTTTAAATCTTCAATGCGGTTAAAGATCTTCTGTCCCGCTTCTGCTCCGGCTTGGCCATCACTCTCCGTTTGCATTGAAGCAATGAGAGAAATATCAGCACCCGCAAGGAAACATCTGTCTTTGTGTGAATGAAAAATAACGCCATCTAATTCAGATGTTTTTGTATGGATATCTTCAACGATATCTCTTAACTCCGTAAGAGTTTCTTCATCTAAAATAGTCATGGCCTTATCGCACTTATAACCGAAACCGACATAAGCGACTTTATCTTTTATTTCAAAACTTACTCTATTATATGACATATACTCGTCTCCAAATCTTAAAGGTTTTCGATGATACAAGCACCACCTTGACCGCCACCGATACAAAGTGAAGCAACTCCATACTTGCCATTTCTTCTCTTAAGCTCATGAGCTAGAGTTACAAGTAATCGTGATCCAGTTGATCCAACAGGATGCCCAAGTGCTATGGCACCACCATTAACATTAAGCTTCTCATCATCAATTTCACCATGAAGTTTTTCAATACCAAAGAAGTCGGCAACTTTTCTCTCAGTGAAAGCTTTTTTAACTGCCAAAATCTGAGCGGCAAATGCTTCATTAATTTCTAAGAGATCCATTTGCTCAAGACCTAGTCCTGTTCTATTGAAGACACCGTCCATTGCATGAAGCGGCCCCATTCCCATTCTCTCGGGCTCTAATCCATGAAAGTGATAGTCCACAAGTCTTGCCATTGGTTCAAGGTTATACTTTTTTACGGCCTCTTCAGAAGCAAATAAAATAGCAGAACCACCATCTGTGATCGGACAAGAGTTTCCAACAGTAACTGTTCCAGACTTCTTATCAAAGTATGGTCTCATTTTGGCGAGACCTTCAACTGTAGAATTTGCTCTAGGCCCAACATCTTCTTTTAAAAGTTTGTCATACTTACCAATTGCTAGAGGTACCATCTCCTGAGCGAGCTTTCCTTCTTCAATGGCTTTCATCGCACGATGATGTGAGCGATTTGCAAACTCATCTTGCTGAAGTCTTGTAATATCGAGTTCTCTTGAAAGAAGCTCTGCAGTTTGTCCCATATTTAGCCCACAAAAAGGATCAGTAAGACCCTGCTCTATTGCAACAATTGGCGACAAGTATGGAGGTCTAAACTCTCCAAGTGCTTTTAATTTATCAAGCGGAGCCTTGGCCTTCATAAGCTTCATAAAGAGCTCAGTCATCTCACGAGAGTAGATCAATGGCATATTTGACATTGATTCAACTCCACCAGCAACGATGACGTCATGGCGGCCACTAGCGATTTTTAAAAACGCTTGTGATACAGCTTCCATTCCAGAAGCACAATTTCTATGAACAGAATATCCCGACGTCTTCTTATGAAGACCTGCTTCAAGAGCGATAACTCTTCCAACATTAGGATACTTTGCGGGGGTTCCAGTGTTACCAAAAATGACTTCATCAACTTCATCATTTCCGATAGAGGTATTGTCTAAAAGATGGCGTGCGAGATAAGCTCCAAGAAATGGCGCTTGAACATCTTTTAAGGCAGTACCTGCTTTAGCATGAGGTGTTCTCTTTCCCTCTACTAAATAAACGGGCTTAAGTGACATATTGTCCTCCTTCAATACAAGTGACTATATATAAATCTATAAAATTATAGGCGCTATAATGATAATGGATTCTGGTGTACGTGAAAAGGGATAATAATAAAAAAGGGGACTTAAATAGTCCCCTTAACGTATTTGATTAAAATTTATTGGTACTTCTTAGAAGTAGAATGAAAGACCTGCGTTAATTGAGAAGACATTTGAATCTTCTAAGTCTCTTGCAAGGTTCTTTAGCACATTCTCATTAGTAGTGTCTGAAAAGTCTGACTCAATACTTGAAGTAAAACTTCTATCATATTGAACATAGAGGTCTGCTCCAAACATATCATTGAACATCACTTCCCCACCGGCCATCACTTGACCACCAAGGTTGTTAACAGCTACTTTTTCTGACTGAACTTGGTAAGTGGAGTAATATTGGTTATTGTCATCATTTTCAGCATTCTTAATAGAGCCTCTATTGTATGAAAGCCCAGCACCAATATATGGTCTTATCTTAGAGGCCTTCGTAATATAGAACTTTGAAAGAACTGTGAAAGCAAAACTATTGTACTTAAAGTTCTGGTTAACATTGCCAAAGCCCACTGTGTTCTGTGCATTATATCCATAATAGGCCGTATTATAACCATAGTAGGCAGAATTAAGGTTATTTTGAAATGGTTGATTTTTATCTCTTCTCATCTCAATATTTACGTATCTAATGCTCATTCCTACTGCAAAGCTGTCTGAAACATCCGTTTCGAATGATGCCTTAAGATTAAGGTTAGCATCAACTTCTTGTTCTCCAGAGAAGCTCATGAATCCACCTGAAAAGCTGAACTTATTAGGTTTAGCTTCAGATTCAACAGGCATCTTCGCTTGTACTTTTTGTACTGAAGATTGAGTTGTTGAAAGGCTGTCCATGGCTTGCATTTGTCCAGAGAGAGCTTTTTCTAATTTCTTAGCGATTCTTCTCTCTTCTTCAAGTCGCATATCTTCAACTTTCTTGCGCATCATTTGTTCGTGCTTATGCTCAAGATCGCGTCTGTATTTTTGAATCTTATCTGCAGCTGATACTGGCTTTGGTTTATTAAATAAACCGTCAACATCAATTTGATCTGTGTTAACGACATTTCCAGTAGCGCTTAACAAAGGATCTTCATTAGCACTCACCGTACCCATAAAAGCGCCAGCGGCCATCGTGATAATCAGTGATTTCTTAACAAGTTCCCATTTCATAGGTTTCTCCTAAATTAGTTTTTCTGTGTTCAATTCCATTTATAGCATTTTTTAGTACGACTGTGACGCAACATATAAATAATACAGATGGGTGTAAAAACTTTTTTCACTTTTGAAATTAAAGACTATGTGATTTTAGTAACTTAGAGTTATCTATTAAGACGAAACTCACGAAAAGAAGTTGAACTAACTTGACCTGGGTTAAAACCTATAGAGTCATTGATCGCACAAACAGGATTAAACACACCAGCGTTGCAATTTTGATAATCAAAAGAAATGATATTATTAAGCCGATCAAAGACGATCATAACAAAGGCGGAGACCACCACTAATAAGAGAACATACTCAACAGCGACCTGACCTTTTTCTTTTAGTTTATTCATAATTTGATTATAGCAGACACTCTATGAATAGAATAAATGATAATCTTTTGCCTCCATAAGAGAGCTAAGTACCCCTAATCCCGAAGCTTTTAATGGACCAAGACTATCGACGGCCTTAAGAGAACTAAATTTACTTCCAAGTGGAGTCTTATCGACAAAGTGGACAGGACTAATCGCATTATCATTTCTTTGGTAACTATATGAGGAAATATTATCTGAGAATTCTAAGCTTGAGACCTCAACTCTTTTTAAACCAAAGAACGACTTTAGAATATGATCAAACTCGTCCCTTACAAAGTGCTCCTTAAGAGCGTCATTATACTTTGTCATAAATGAAATATTAAGATCACTGCCATCACCTGTAGAATATGACCACGAGCTAAAATCAGTGCCTACCATTCGCGAATCAAAGAGATCAACTCTATTACTTTTAAAATATTTAAATTGTGTATTGAGCTTACCTCTTATCTCCGTGAAGAAATTATATTTCTTAATGGAAACTGGAAGATCTCTCGGGCCTCCACCAATGAACACTAATCGACCAGGATGAACAACTCCTTCAAAACTGCTAAGCTCCACACACCAAGGCCTGCCCTTATCATACTTCACATTTCTGATTGAAGCATTTCTATAAAAGCCTCCATGAGAAACATAATTATTTCTTAATTCAACAAGTAAAGATGATTCATCTAATTCATAACTTGGAGAAATTAAGCTCATAAAGAGATGAAATAATTCTAGTTTTGAAAACTTATGAGAACTGAAACTTTGAAATTTAGACCTTAAAGAGAATAGTAATAAATCAATCTCATTAAAGTGAGATCCCTTTGTCAGATTTGTCACATTTTGAAAAAAGAAATCAAAGAGAGTGAGAATGTCTTTAGGGCAATCCTTCATAAGAAGATCGAGGCTAAAGTTTTGTATATTATGATAAGAGTAAAGAGAGTCTCCGAGCTGTTCGAGAAAGTTTCGACAATCAATCTCAAATCCCTCTAAACCTTTTTCAGACTCAAGTATTTCATTCTTTAAAAGATCAAAACTTAGGACTTTAGGAAATTTTCTCGAAACCTCTAAGAGGTTTTGATAGATGGAATCATGTCCAAGCATAAGCTCTTTATTATTCATTCTTAAGTAATAAGGACGGGACAAGATAAAGTCGTTTAAAGAGAAATTAGGGCATAAATCCCTCACCCACTTTCTTAAAAAGGTATATTCGAGAGTGCCAAGTTCTTTAAAATGC
>DDIK01000157.1 GCA_002338505.1 Bacteriovorax sp. UBA1852 | reverse complement strand
TCTCTACCCTCAAGGCTTTGAAGCTGTCTTTAAACATGCCTTTGGAATTGAAAATTACAATATCGTCTATGGTATGTTCTTATCTACTGACAGTGATGAAACTTATGATAATGCATGGCTACGCTGGGGAAAGGGCTACTTCTGGGAAATTAATTACATTCGCTGGGGCCTTGACGGCGAAGAGTCTAGTATGTGGGGACTCTCAATTGGTATCCCCACAGGACAATATTTCTAACGACTAGGAAACACCTGAGACGCCATTCCTAGAGTACCTTCAATAAAATTAGCAATTTTATCAATCAGCTCTTGAAGATAGAGAAAGAAGCCATAATTTCCAACCTGATCGCTTAAAAGGCTCATCAGAGAGTTAAATAGGTTAATTGCCGGCTCTAAGCCAAATTTCTTAACAAATACGTCCATAAGGCCCTCTGCAGGCTCTACAACGTTTCCATTCTTTGTAACGACATATAGTGGATTCTTTTTCATGATAATCTCCTTAAAGCGAGAAAAATTTAAGCATTTAGACCTTCGATCACATCGGCAATTTTATGAAATTGTTGATGGAGAGGCCTATATTCCTTAGAAGAATAATCAAATACTGATTTCTTCGAAGCTTGGGACTTTACTAGTTGCGCCCTATTGTAAAAAGGCTCAAGAAGTAGATCCTTACCAAGCTTTTCAATAATCACTTGGCGAATTTCTTCTAAATCAAGCTCTTCTTGTTTTCTTCTATTATCTACCAAGTTGGGAATATGTGCCAGTATTTTTGGAGAATTAACAATTCCCATATCTTGGACATCTGCTAACATTTCGTAAAAATGTAGAAGGCCCTTCTTAGAAAAGTCATCAGGTCTAAAAGGAACAATCACTCCATCAACCGCGCAAACTGAGTTGATAACAAGTAGCCCTAGAGTCGGTGGGCAATCCAGAAGAATATAGTCATACTTATTAAGGAGATCATTTTTTTCAAGAAATCGTTTAAGGATAAGTTGTCTAGGCCCTGAAATTGGTGCCATTGTCAGCTCAAAACCTGATAAGTCTTGGCAAGCTGGAATGAGATCAACTTCGCCCTTAATAAGAACATCACTTAAGATATTTGAAGTGTGCAGAGTTTTAAGCTCACGCACAGAATTCACCATTAAATGATGAATACTCGCGCCTTCATTTTCTGAGAGATCAACATCAAAGAGAAGAGATAAATTTGCCTGAGGGTCCATATCAATACACAGAACTTTATGGCCTTTATCTTTTAGAGCATGAGCAGAATTAAAACACATTGTGGTCTTCCCGACGCCACCTTTTTGATTTAAAAAAGCAACAACCTTACCTTTAGGGACCTCTATTTCCGACTTACCTTTATTAAAGAACATGGACTCTCCTCTTCTTGGTGCCACGCTATGGTAACAAGACAACACGGAAAGTGCGATAGAAATTTAGGGGTTTTAATTAGAATAATCGCTATCATCTATAGTGATGACACAACGAGTTCCTACTTCATATGACTTAAAAGTTGTTGGCGTCAGAAAGAGACTATAAACTCCTGCACCTCCACCTGAAGTAAAACTTCCACCTACGGCACTACCAAGTGTAGATCCATCTGCAATAGAAGTCGTCGTGACTGATAAAGCATCATCTTTGAGTTGGTTATTAGTAATTCCTCCAGAAGAGCCGATCTGCGCCACATAATTAAGAGCTCCATCAGAAGGGTTATCTGTTAAGAATTTATCAGCAATAGGCAATCCCCAAGGTATGAGGAAATAGTCTGCATCATAAGTAGATGTTGTCTCAAATAACCAAGGTGAAATATCAGATTCACAATCGCCATCAGTGTTTAAATCTGCACATGGACCAATGTCACCATCAAATTGATAATCATTATTATCAAAAACTGTGGTAACTCCACCATCAGTAGTACTCTGTGATATCCCACTTGCGTATGTCATACGAATTTCACTATTTGTTGTTTTATCCATTGAGAACCTAAGATCAACCCACTCAGAAAGATTACCAATAGCATCTTGAACACCAAACATTGAAACACAATCAGAAGTTTGCTCTGAACCTGTATAAACTGATCTGATAGAAGATGATAACGTTCCTGGTAGCGAATAACGTGAAGAAGAAAGCGGAAGGACACCATCCACATAAGCTGAATCTATTCCGTTAGCACTCGATGAATTACACTTCTGTGAAGCATTCATGGCAAGCCCTTCTTCAATAACTGAAGCGTCCGAGTCATCAAAACTATTTGTAAATTCCCATCTTGAATATGCAACTTGCTCAAGACGTGATGGTAGACGAAATGCCGAAACAGTTAATCCACTCACATCTGGAGTTGTTTGATTTGAACATGTCGCATTCGCTTCAATGAAGTCTACATTTGCTAATGGTGGAAGAAATGAAGAAAAACCATCTCCATACTGAGAGCTTGAATCATTATCAAGATCAACAGTCCCATCATATGCGGCCCACGAGCCACCACTGCGATAATAACAAGTTCCAGCGCTTCTATTATAGTAGAAGTCACCATCACTACCACCCACTGAGAGATTATCAGGAGTATCATCGCCAATACATGAACCATCTTGAGTATTAGAACATCCAATAGCTGTATATGGACACCCTACTTCATTCTTATTAACAAGAAGGTCTCTTTCAACATCAAAGACCGTATCGGAGCCAAAGAGTTGAGACTCAGCGGGAGCTCTTAATGTCACATTCACGTCACCGTAACCAACATACGGACAAGCATAATCTCGGTCACGATTTATTGTCGAATTCATGAGATCACATGCCTGCTTATTCATCATCCAACGATGAACAAAGACTTGATTAGCTGGCGCAGAGACAAGACGAAGCTCATTGATACTTGAATTAGATTGAATTTCAATCGTATTAGAAGAACCAAGATCAACAATAGGCCTTACTTCATAATAGTAAACCTGTCCTGGAGCTGCAGGTACTCGCGAATTTGTACCATTATCAACAAATTCGTTACTAACAATTGATACTGTATTTAAATTAATAGGATTTTCATAATCAAAGTCTTCACCAGGAATTCTTCTATACACATTATAACCAGTAATTGCTCCCGCTCCACTAACAGCAAAGGCATCCCAAGCGATAGTTATTTCATTAACTGATGGATAATTCTTCCAGCCACTATCATAAACCCAACATCTCTTACTATCAGAGACTCCTGTTTGATAATCATAATAGTAAGTACCATCTACGGCCGTTAAATTAAGACCTGATGCATCTGGCGTTCCCTCTCCAATACATGAACCACCAAGATTGGTGTCACAGTCATTTGTTGCATCTGATTGATAGAGATCGGCAACAACCCAACTTGTTGCATCCATTGCTGTTTGCGCTCGATAGCAAACTCCACTTCCATCTTTATAATATGTTCCAAGGCTTTTTGGAGTTAACGCCGGATACCCAGAACTCACACCAGAACAGGCAACATCGCTACCACTAGAATCCTCACAATCAGTCCCTGTAATAGTACAATTATAACGTAAATTACTTGAAAGATTTTTAACTTCTGTGACAGCGCAAAAAGGAGTAATAGCTTCCCAAGTCGTGCCCGAGCTCGTCAGGTCTTTAGCGACGTAACAAGCATTAGATGTTTTAAAGATAGCACCTTTTATATCAGCTTCAACATTTGGAGTAGTCGAGCTTGAAGTATAGCAAGGCTTGCCACCATCACATTTTGCAAGTGAGTAAGGACAATTTAAGTTTTGATCAATTGCTGTTCCTGTAATTTTAGATCTCACTCCTGAGGACTTGATTTTTGTCCAACCACCGTGAGAAACACTTACAGGCTCAACTGTGACAGAGAAAGAAACTTCTGTATCAAGGCATGTAATGGCCGTCGTTTCCGTGTCACAAATATTAAAAGTAATAGTACTCGATCCCGTCTCTCCGCTTGTTGGAAGAATCTCTATTTTTAAGCGCCCATCCCCTGCAACATCTGTCGCAACACCAAGCTCCTGAACACTGAATGAATTATTTATTGTTGAATCATTTCCATCAGCATAATCTCCATCACCATTTGAATCCCAATAGAAAGTAATATTTTCAGCTTTTATAAGATCAGTATTTGAAATCGTTAAGGAAGATGAATCTAAATTTAGATGAATATTTTCTGTATCCTCGCTTACATCTCCGCCTTCATTAATTGCAATATTTGAAATGACAATAGTCTCACCTTCTCCAACTTTTTGATCGGGAATAGAGCTGGAGATTCTTGTAAAAGTTGCAGTAGAAGTCGATTGATAGCAATAGCCATTGGACTGATCAATATAAACTAAAGGAGACTCCGTTGTATGTGATGTTGGTAAGAATCCAGGAGCACCATCTCCTATGCAATCCCCCAACCCACACTCATAGCGACTCTTTTTTTCACTATAAGTTGAAAATTGGCAAAGAGCTGGAAGGTCACTATTATCATTTACAGTAATTGTGAAAGAAACGGCATTATCATCCCCGTCATCATTATCATCTCCATAAAGTCCGCCAGAATCTCTCACAACGTAGTAGAAAGTATCTGCACCAGTTGTCGTGGCGTTTGCGTTACTTGGAGTATAAAGACATGTAAGATCAGATAGTCCATCAGAACCTGAAAGATTCATACAATGAGAAAGGGTTCCAGCACTTCCGGTACCATCCGTGGAGACAATTCCATCTGGATCAGCATCAGGAGCAATATAATAACTTAGGTTAACACTATTAGCATCATCTTCAACGTCAGCTCCCGCGTAAGAAGCCAGATTCACATCCCAACCGCCAAGCGTAGAATTCCATGTCACAGAAGTTGTATCTGAAAGATCCCACGTAGGACTCTCTTCAAAAGTGAAATTAGCAACAGGATCAGCGACTCCATAATTCTTTGGAGGATCATTTGTTTCTAAAAACCTTATGCTAATTGTGTAGTTACTAGATTCACCACTATCACCATCAACGACTTTATAAACAACACTAAACGTCTGCCCGTTGTAACTATTAAATTCGTCATCAAAAATAAATGAACAGGCCGTTCGAGAATCAGTTGTACCAATAAGACAATCAGTAGGTAAAGCAGGCATAAGCGCTGCTGGTATATCGTGACTGACATACTGGTAGTATAGCGCCCCCGCACTTGTTTCGACATCACTACCAGTAGGAATTGTGACGCTTAAATTTGTGCTTGTACCATTTAGCCCTTCTTCATTAAGATCGTAAGAGATAGAAGAACCTGTCGGAAGATCATTTACGGCGTTGATCATGCCTGAAACTGTCGATGTATTTGATGTAAGTCCATTTGAACTTACTGTGTAATCAAACGAAAAAGGGCCTGAAGCATTACTCGCACCTTGAAACTGAACATAACAAATGCCCGTCACACAGGCACAAGAACTAATGATTGAAATACCACCTGTAAGATTTGAAGTAGTACAACTAGTTGCATCGTCACCATCAGCATCGGTATAAGCATCAGTTGCAAGAGGGCCTTCTCGAAGAAATACTGTCCCCACAACATCTTCATAATATGGGCCCGTCGCCGCTATATCCTGAGTCACAGGAGCATCATCTTTATCACTAATTTCTACACTTATTGTCTGAGGATCACTAGTTCCATCATCATCAGTAAGAGTATAAGTTAAGCGTGATGTTCCCACATAACCAGTTACTGGCTGAATATAAACACGGCACTGACCGTTGATACAGTCACAATATGCACCTTGAAAAGAACTTGTCGATAACTCTGTTTGTAAAACCACAGATTCAGAAACTGTTGCTGTCATGATCAGCCCAACAGTTGCGTCAGAATTAATCGCTGAAGCAATTTGATTTGATGTAGTCTCGCCTTCTCTAATTCTAACAGTAATTGTATTACCGGAAAGAGAAACATTTTCAAAGCCTGCAATGATAAAATTATCATTAACAATATTAAGCTCATAATTAATGCCATTTAAATTTGATACAAGCGCGCGATAGATCACTCCATCATGCTTTAAGGTACCTCGAAGCCCACCGGTTGAACTTGTGATAGAACAACTCAGGACATTATCCCCATCAAAGTTATTATAAGATATGTCATGAAAGGATTCAGCAGAGTCCTGCTCTATTGAAATAAGACTTGTAGTAGCAATCGGTAATTGAGGGGTCGGATCTGTGATACAACTCCGCGTCGACTTATCAAACATAAGTCCAGGGTCGCAGTTGCTACCTTCAGATGCTGTCTTAGGAGTACAAGAAACCACTAAGAGCAAAAAAATAAAGAGATTTATAATCTTTTTCATTTTCCCATTTACCCATTACCTCAAAGTTCTTATCGCCAAATGAATTCGATACTTTAGGTACTACTATTGTGTCACAAAGAAATATCAAATAATGAACGTCACACAAAAACATAGTAAAACTAGTAATTTAGTACACTTAAGAAAAGACCAACGAAAACAGTCAATTCAAAATTTTGCAAAATATATGGGGCAATAAAGTCTTATTAAAAAAATCAGAAACCTATGAAATAATAAAAGTAATGAAATTAAACATCTACATCATAACACTTTTTCTACTTATGCAGTTTCAACCTGTATGGGCCCAGGAAGAATCGCAAGATGAGAACTCTGAAAAAAAAGATAATCACAATCTCGTCGTCATTCAAAAAGTTTCAACAGATGGCACAACTTTTGTTATTAGAAGAGGAATCAAAGATAAAGTTTTTGAAAATCAAAAATCCCTCTTTTCTACTAAGAACATTTCTTTTGTTGCTAGAGCGATGACCGTCAACCGAGAATATTCACAATGGAAAGCTGTAAGCAATAACGCTATCATTCCTTTTGAGCGTGGAGAAATAATAAACTTCAGTCACTCTATCGAAAAAGTTTGGACAGAAATTCCACGAGTCATTAGCGATAGCCAATACCGATTAACACTCCAAAGAGAGATGTTTAAAAAAGACCCTAGTCTGAAAACAAGAATTAAGAAGGGGCCTGTAAGAACAAATTGGCAGTTTAGCGCTGGAAGTACATACGCTCTTAGTGAATCAACTCAAAACGTCCAAGACCTCAGTGGTACAAGAACTGGATTAATATTTAACGTCCGCTATCTTAGGAATTACACAAAAGATCTCTATTACCATTTCGGATTAAGATATGATGCTGAAACATATATTTCAACAACTCCAAATGTAACAGAAGAAACCATAAGGATCATCGCTTATACAGGACTCACTTTAAGACTAAGAAATATTTGGGAAGAAAGTAATATCGATCCCTATCTCGCCTTAGATCTTGGAATTGGAACAAGCAATACAACCGTTGAAGAATTATCAAAATCTGGACTAGCAACTCTCCTTCCCTCAGTGAGATTAGGATTTGAATATATGGCCTTTAAGAAAAACACAGTTCTTCTTGAACTCTTTGCTGAGTCAGTTAATGCTGATGAGGAATTCGAAGAACTGACTGTTGGAAGTGTTACTGAGCAAAAAACTTCTATTACTAATATTGGACTCAACTTAGGATTAAACTTCTAATGATTGAAAAACTTCAAGAACTTAAAGATATTAAAAGTCTTATTCAATCAACAGACAGTGAAATGGTAAGATGCCAAGAGTTAGATCATGTAGTTGTTGAGGGAGAAAAGCTTCCAATCTTTTCATTTGAAATTGGCTCTCAAGACCCAAGCTCTCCAGTGCTAGGTTTATTTGGTGGTATTCACGGCCTTGAAAGAGTTGGCACTCATGTTGTCATTTCTTATCTACAAAGCCTATTAAGACAGCTCAAGTGGGACAAAGATCTTAAAGAGCAGCTTAAAACAAGTCGTATTATCTCCATTCCACTTATTAATCCAGGTGGCATGGCAATGCATCGAAGATCAAATCCTAATGGGGTTGACCTCATGAGAAATGCACCTGTTGAAGCGCAAGATGAGAATAAGAATTCATTTCTATTATCAGGTCATCGCTATACGAATAAACTTCCTTGGTATCGAGGAAAAGAAGGTGCAGCGATGGAAAAAGAAGCAGCGATCGTTGTTGATTATGTAAAAGAACATATGTTCGAGGCGCAGACATCTCTTAGTGTTGATTTTCATTCAGGTTTTGGGATGGTTGACAGATTTTGGTATCCATATGCCAAAAGTATTGGAAACTTTCCTAATTTAAGCGAAGTCTTGTCTTTAAAAGACCTTATTGATGATACCCTCCACCATCATATCTATAAAATTGAACCTCAATCTCAAAGTTATACAACTCATGGAGATCTCTGGGATTTTATCTATGATGAGCATATGCAACTCAACCCTAACAAAGAAAAGCTCTTTCTTCCTTTTACCTTAGAAATGGGATCTTGGAACTGGGTTAGAAAGAATCCAAAACAAATATTTTCAGCACTTGGTATGTTTAACCCAATGATAGAGCACAGATTTGAAAGGACAATGAGAAGACATTGGCCTCTTATAGACTTTCTCTTCAAGGCCACTAGAAATTCATTTTGGAAAGAACAATCCTCTAATATAGTTTGAAACTTTTACCACTTCGATTTTAAAATGACGTAGTATTTGATATTTTCCTCAGGATCACTATGAAGAGGTAAGTATTTGTTCTTTCATTAAAATTACATTCTTTCTCATTATAACTACTCAGGCTCTGGCATGGCAGACAAAGACTCTTCAAGAATCTGGTTTTAATGTAGCTAAGTTTCAAAAATTTAAAGACTTTGTATGGCAAGACAACGGCGATCACAAGTCGGATGCTGTGGTTATCATTAAAGATGGTCATTTAGTTTATGAGGGCTATTCAAATGGCTATACAAAAACTAAGAAGCATATGCTTTGGTCACTCACTAAGAGTTTAACTTCTGTGATAATTGGTAGCGCTATAAAAGACGGCATACTAAATCTCGACGATCCTATCTATAAATTCTATCCTTCTCTCAATAAAGAGAAAGCTAGAGACATAAAACTCCATCATGTACTTAATATGAGTTCAGGCTTTGATTACTATGAAGAGCATCCTCTGCACGACGTCTTCAGTGACTCTGTTTCAGTCTATTACTCCAGATACTCTTATAAGGACGTTGCAAAAGGAGTCGCACACCTCAAGATGAAACACGCTCCGGGCAAGCAATTTAATTATGGAACTCACGAACCAATGCTAGCGATGGGTGTTTTAAAAAAGGCCATAGGAAATCAAGAGAGATATGATGACTACCCTTGGAAAGCCGTTTTTAACAAACTTGGAATCAAGAATATGACTTTTGAACAAGATAGTTCAGGCACATTTCTTGGTGGTGGATATGCTTTTTCGACGGCAAGAGACTATGCAAAGATAGGTCAATTGATCCTCAACAAAGGAAAATGGAAAGACGAGCAAATACTAAGCGAAAGCTACGTGAAATTCGCCACTCAAGACGTCGCTCCTGCACTACTAACTAAGACAAATGAGAAAAAAGAAGCGAGGCTTAACACAGAAACATATGGTGCCTACTTCTGGCTCAATGGTGTCCTTCCTATGAATAAGAACGGCAGGCCCTATAAGTCAGCTCCAACAGACTTGATTCAAGCAATGGGTTTTAGGGGCCAGACAATGGGCATAATTCCTTCAAAGAATATCGTCTTAGTTAGACTTGGAAGTGATGGTCGAGTTCCAAGTAAGAAAATTAAGCGAGATAAAATGTATCAACTCTTACTCGATAGCTTGGAAGAAAATTAGATGAGAACGTATTTCATAATCCTTATATTATCGTTTTTCTCAACTAGTAATTTTGCCCAGAATTACCCAAAGAATATCAAACCTAGAAAGTATAACTTTTCAGAATCTTCGGCGCTAGCACTTGCAAAAGAAATGTGCTCGTGCATCTTTATAAGTGAACAATCTGAAAGTTATTGTAGAAAAGTTACAAAAGAATCTCGAATGATTGCAAAATATAAAATCAACTTAAAAGACATGAGCGTCTCCTCCAAAGGCTTTGGATACAAGGCCGTAGCAAGATTTAATAGTGAAAAGCCGCATCTTGGCTGTAAGCTCACCACGGCAAAAGACTATAATCGACTTCAAAGAGAGTGGCATGATATTGCTGATTACGA
>DDIK01000170.1 GCA_002338505.1 Bacteriovorax sp. UBA1852 | reverse complement strand
GACGTTTGGGTGTGTCTATGATAGATTTATTGGATGCAACAAACACAACACACAAAATCACTAGAACTACCTGAAATAATCATCAAGCTCTTTAAAAAAAGAGGCTATTCTCAAGAGATGATTGAAGACTTTCTCTCATGGGATCTTCACTCACTTCCAGATATGTCCAAACTTAAAGATATCGATAAGGCCTCAAAAATTATCTTCGATGCCATTGAAGAGAATAAGAAAATCGCTATCTATGGTGATTACGATGTTGACGGAACTACATCCTGTGCACTCTTTTATCAGTTTTTTAAAATGCTTGGCATCACCGTTGAAATTGTTCAACCAAGCCGATTTATTGAAGGGTATGGACTTCACCTAAGCTCTATTGATGATGCCATCGAGCGTGAAATAGATCTAATGATTACCGTTGATTGTGGAATCACAAATAATGAAGCTGCTACTTATGCAAAAGAAAAAGGCCTTGATCTCATTATTACAGATCACCACAAAGACGCCCGTGATGAAATGCCAGATGCCATAGCAATCGTCAATCCAAATAGAAGAGATGAAGACCACGAAGAGATGAGATCTCTCGCTGGTGTTGGTGTTGCATTTGCAATTTGTGTGGAAGTGAGAAAACTCTTTATGGCACAAGGAAAGCAAGTTGGCTCACTTTATAGCTTACTTGAATATGTTGCGATTGGAACTATTTGTGATCTCGCTAAGCTCACACCAATGAATCTCAAGCTCGTTCGCCATGGCCTCAAGGCCATTAAAAATACAAAGTATGAAGGGATTAAGACCTTCTTTGATCCAGATGAAAGATCTAAAGATATTATTCCAAGTGAAAAACTATCATTTAATGTCGGCCCTCTTATTAATTCAAAAGGGAGACTTGATCACCCTGATGTGGCCCTAAAGCTTCTTATTGAAGAAGATAATAAGAGAGCACGTGAACTCTATCACCAACTTCAAAACTGTAATGAAGAAAGAAAGACAATTCAAAAAGAAGTTTATGACGAGGCCTTCTCTCAAGTGCTTGAAGAGTTTAAGGTCAGTGAACCAAATATTTGTATCGTTTATGCTCCTCATTGGCATGAAGGTGTGATTGGAATTGTTGCTAGTAAACTTGTGGAAACATTTAAAATACCTGCGATTGTTTTTAGTGATGCCGAAGAAGATGGAGTCATAAAAGCTAGTGCGAGAAGTGCTGGTGACTTAAATATATTCAATCTTCTTAATGATAATAGTGATCTCTTTTTAAAGTTTGGAGGACATAAGGCGGCAGCGGGTCTCTCTATGCCAAAAGATAACTTAGAGGTCTTTAAAAATAATATGAATCAGGCCCTCCAGGCGATACCTCTCATAGAGAGAACCGTCACAGACTTTTACGATCTCGAGATTGAACCAGAGGACATTAACCCTACTCTACTTAGAACTCTTGATATGCTCGAGCCTTTTGGAATGGGAAATCAAAAACCTATTTTTAAAATTAAGAATGTAAAGATAAAGAGTTTTGATATTTTAAAAGAAGTCCATGTCAGATGGAACTTTGGATCTTTAAAGAATGACAATATAAGCTTAAAAGGTATTAGTTTTAATTACATCGGGAAATGGGGACTTATGTCTCCACAAGAAGTATTTGAAAAGCAAATGGCCAACGAAGTAGATCTTGAAGTCTTTTGTACTTTAGGATTTAATTACTTTAGAGGAAATAAGTATATTCAACTGATGGTTAATAAGGTTTCTATCTATTAAGTGAAAAAAAAAGGAGACTCGAAAGTCTCCTTTATATAATTTAAGCCATTAAACTCTTTAGCATCCAAGCCGTCTTTTCATGATACTCAATTCTAGCACCTAATAAACTATTAGTACCTTCATCATTTGCACCATCAAGTAGAGGAAGAATATCTTTTGCTGTTCTTACAACTTGCTCATGATCACCTAGAAGATTAGAGATCATTTCGTTTGCTGACGTCCCGATAGAAGGATCATCTTTAACAACACTAAGCTTTGAAAATTCTTCATAAGAACCTGGAGCTTTAACACCAAGAACTCTAATTCTCTCTGCGATTTCATCTACAGCTAATGCTAATGCTGTATAATGCTCTTCAAACATAAGATGTAGCGTTTGAAACATAGGTCCTGTAACGTTCCAGTGATACTTATGTGTCTTTAGATAAAGAGTATAAGTTTCAGCTAGTAGTTTTGATAAGTTTTCAGAGATCTGAACTCTCTTATCTTCTTGAATTCCAGTATTAATTGTACTCATTTGTACTCCTTTAAAAGTCGTTAAATTATCGCTCTATTGTAACAGATTCCATAACAATGTCATTCATCGGACGATCCATCATTCCTGTGCGAACTTGTCCGATTTCTCTTACCACTTCAATTCCATCAATAACCTTACCAAACACTGTGTGACGCCCATCGAGATGCGGTGTTGGGTTTAAAGTTACAAAGAATTGAGATCCATTTGTATTAGGCCCTGCATTCGCCATTGATAGTATACCTTCGGAGTCATGTTTTAGGTCTGCTCTACACTCACAGTCAAACTTATATCCAGGTCCACCCATTCCTGAACCTTCAGGACAACCGCCCTGTAAAACGAATCCTTCAATAACTCTATGAAAGATGAGTCCATCATAGAAGTTCCCCTCTTTCTTAGTTTCTTGTCTTCCTTCTGCAAGGTTAACAAAGTTCCAAACCGTTTCTGGACATTCCTTAGCATAGAGTTCCGCTGAAAAGTTACCCATATTCGTTTTAAAGTGAACTTTTAAACGATCAATATCTTCTTTATAATCTGATTTCTTTGTTCCTAATCCAAACATTAATTCTCCTTATTGTTTCTTTAATATAAATTTGCCTTTAATATTCTCGGGCTTTTTTCTTTGATAGTAGATATGAATTTTTTGATCTTTTTGAAAAACTCCTGAAAGATTAATTTCCTCAATTCCAGTAAGATTTAACTCCAGATCATAAGGACTTAAGATTTCAAGACTTAGAATGCGAGCTCCACCAAGAGGTATTGAATTCTCTTTAAGAAGCTTTATCAACTCAGATCTCTTGAGACACTGACTAAAAAAAACAGGACGTCCTTCATACATGGAAGCTGAGCCCATAAGCTCTCTTAGAGACTTCATATCTGTCTGGAAGCTATCAACAAGTATGAAGTTAACTCTCTTAAATGACGGTGTCTTGAAAATAAAATTTCCAGCTTTGATTGAATCAAATGCCTTAAAAAAGAGTTTTTCCTCTGCGGTAGGACTGGCCTTCTTGCCTGCCAATTCTTCAGCCTTTGCCAATTCGTAGTTATATGTATATTGCAGTTGCAAGGACTCAAGGTATGTTAGTCCAAAACTACTAGAAATATTTTTAAGATTAAGAAATTGAACAACTCCAGATCTCTTACAACCATAAATTTGTGAGACGTTGGCCCAGGAAGGTTGTGTTGGTAAGAAGTATTTTAAAACACCTGTCTCTCTATAGTACTGGTCTACATTTACTCGAGAAAAAGTCTTATCTTGAGAGCTAGAGCACGAGGTAATAAATGCTAATATGAATGTAACAAAAATATATAAACGACAAGACTTCAAGTTAACTCTCTTGCTTTGAAAATAATTTCATCAATTCTTTTTCAGTCTGCGCAATTTTTTCTCTATCACTAACTTTAAAGAATCCCTTTTCAGCGTCTTGTAAAAGACACTCATAATTTGGCTCAGAAAACTGTCCATTATCAACGAAGATCTTATCACAACCAATCGTCATTAGCTTATCAAAGCTTCCTAATAACTCACTACCTTCAAGTGTAATAAAGAGTCCATCGCGATCAAGTAGTTTATCCACAGAACTCACAACGGCACCGTTATAAATAGAAAGTCGCATAACCGGCTCAGCTGGTCTAGGCCTCTTCACTCTTTCATGGCTTTCTAATTCTTTCCACTCGAGAATTCTTTGATTAAATATATTTATCTCTTCTTCGTATTCTTTACTCGCACTTTCTACCAGATCATTAAATCCAGTAAATGCTTCATATTCAGATTCTGCAATTTCTTCAAATGGAATATTGTCAGTGCAAACAAAATGTAAATTGAGCTTCTTTTGAGATAAGAACTTTTCTTTAAACTTACTGAGGGCCAATAAGTTAAACTTACCAGTACCGACGAAAACAATATTTCTCTCTTTATCTATCCCAGAAATCCCTTCAAGGACATTTTTTCCATAAAAAACTCGGTCGTCTTCTTTAATCACTTTTTCATTCAAAGCTAAAGCGCCACCAGCCCCCATAGGCTTAGGGTGAGACCACTCTCCACTACAATCCATCACAACATCAAAGTCTTCATACGCCTCGATAGAAGTCTTAAGAGATTCAATAATATTCTCATCAAGATTTTCAAAGAGTTCATTATTCTCGTCACGACTCTTTTCAATATTTTCTTTAGCATCAATTTGATAAACCACTCGAAAGAGATCGGCAAAGCGAGAAGTCTCTGATGAATTAAGCTCTAAAGGTAAGAATCTCTTATGGACTCTAAGTACGAGACCTTTTCTTACCACGCTATTTTCAATCAGTTCATTCTTTGCCTCTAAAACGTCCTTTGAGAGATTGTCTTTCGCTAGTCCACCAAGCTCTCCACTATGAGAGAAGAGTTTAATCTGTGCACCAATTTCATGAAAGTGTTTTGCGCAAAGTATACCTGTGACGCCAGAGCCTATAATTGCAATTTTCAATTTACTAACCTTTATAAGTTTGAGCTTTTTTGTAACATATCTCACTTGCCTATAAAAGAAAAAGCCCACTTATGTCTATCTAAGTGGGCCTTATTTTATAATATTTTATAATTAGTCTATAGAAAATAACTAACAGCGTCACCTCTGTCTGCAGCAGAATGCTCCGCATAAGAATACATAAAGTCGATAAAGTCTTTTAAGGCCGTAAAACTTGGCATTGTTTTATCAAATTCACATCCATATCTCATAAAAGTTCGTCCATCTTTTTCGGTGTGGGCCTTAGCATATCTGGTATGAACAATTGTTGGGATATACGAGTCTTCAGTGAAATAAATTCTTAATTTAAGTTCTTTATTTTCAGGTAATCTCTTATCTGTTTGAGCATCCCATGGAATCTGAAAGAGACATCCATCATGTGAGATATCAACCAGACTTACTGGATATACGGTATCATCAGCTGCGATAACAGTGTACGCCCCTAGAAAGTTTTGAAAGAGAATTCGTTCAAATGTTCTTCTCTTCTTCTCAATATTTTCTTTTCTCTTTTCTTGAAAATTGATGACGTTATTCTTTGTCATGACAGCTCCTTATCGATAAATCTAGGTAAATACCAGGCATGAACTCATGCTTTGTACATAGGACGTATCGTAATTTGCATATGAGAAGTGAGAGATTGAGCGGAATTTATCTTAAGAAGAAAAAAATACCTGAGTATTTCTATTGGTACTTCTTTTTCTTTTCCCAATAGGGCATATTTGATATCTCTTCATAGAGGGTTAAATATGATTCGAGTCTTGAGTGGACCATGAGTCCCTCATCTGTATCTGGATCATGCTCAAGATAGAACTTACATCCCTTATTATCCGGAAGATGGCTACAATTAGAGAACTCACACTTAAGTGCAATTTTCTCAACATCGGGAAAGTAATTTATCAGCTCATCTGGATCGATATCATCCATTGAAAAGGACCTAATTCCAGGTGAGTCTACGAGGTAGAAGTCTTCACAATCTACAAGCTCTGACCAAGTTGTTGTATGAGATCCCTTACCTATTTTCCTTACTGACTTTGTTAGAAGATTAACTTTTCCATCTGAAAGTGTTGAGATGGTTTCACTCTTACCAACACCAGACTTTCCAACGAAAATTGAAGTCTTATCTTTGATGAGAGATTTAAGGTCACTTAGCCCAAGATCAAGGTACTCTGCCAGATAATCCTTATCAACGGCAGAAATTTCAAAGCATTTTACATTGAGTTCAGCTAATCTCTCGACTTCATATTCAATACTAAACTCTTCCCCAGTGTATTCATCCATTTTGTTAAAGACGACAAGTGGCTCGACATTCCACTGATAGGCGCGAACAAGAAAGCGCTCAAGAATCCCTCTGACATACTTAGGCCTTGAACTACTACAAATGATAACGAGATAATCAATATTTGCTGCCGTGACTTTCTTCTTTGATTGCCTAATAAGAACTCTAAAAATCTCATTCACACGAGGCTTAAGCTCTTTAATAATATACTCAGCGGTTTGCTCCATCTCTTCAAGATAGACATGGTCACCAACAACGATATTATCACCCTTTTTCAAGAGATTTCCGAGCGCAGTAGCTTTAACAAGCTCACCTGTTTCAATTACTTTACAATCAAATTCTCTTTGATGAGAGCGTATAACCTTGGCTTCAATTGTCACTCATATATCCTTGAGGAAAAAATTTATTCTGTGGATCAAATTTATTTTTTAAAACTTCAAAGAAGTTCTTAGACGCTTTATTATGATAACTCTTGATAAAGTCTTTCTTTAAGACTCCAATTCCGTGTTCCGCAAAAGGGCTTGAATCAAATTGCTGAACTTCTTTATAGAAATCTCCTAAGAGCTCTAAGCACTTTTGCTCAGTCTCTTTTTGGCAGAGAAAATTAAAATGAAGATGCTGATCTCCAAGATGACCAAAGAGAACATATGGCACACCTTGCTTTGCTAAGTTTCGATAAAGGCTCACAAGTTCTTTAAAGTTCTCTTTTGTAACCTGAACATCAGTCCCTTTCTTTGTGAGGCCATTTTGACTCATATATTCATTAATACCATGAGGAATAGCAACTCGTAGCTCATGAAACTTTCTCTCAGAAATAATACGTATAAAGTCTTCTTCAAGATCCATCTCACAAATAAACTCTTCAAGTTTATCTTCTAATACTTCAAACGCTATATGATCAAGTTTTCTCAGCGGAAGATCTGGATTTAATTCGACACTATTCTTATCAAAAAACTCACAAGAGAGAATAAAGTCCCTACACTCACTTGCTTTAAGAGAAAAACGACTTAAATCATCGCTTTTTTCCCACTCTCCAATGGGATAGAGAAGATGGACAGTTTCTTTCTTAGGGATAAGCCTTAATTCGCATGAGGTGATAATACCGAGTTGGCCCTCAGACCCTAAGAACAAATCAACAGGGTTTTCGATAATTGGAAAAGGGCCATTCTTAAATTTCTTATATTTTGAAAATTCTTGATTATATTGAGTGAGGCAATCTAAATCATCCTGACTAAAGAGCTCTTCGATAGAATCGGAGCCATGATAAATATGGGTTTCTCCGCTTGAGTCCATCACCGAGATACTCTCGACATAATTCTTAATATTGCCGTAGTGAAAAGACCTCTCTCCAGTAGCTGAAGTTGCAAGCCCTGATAAGACAAATGCTTCTTGATCTGTAGGCCAGAAAGGAACATCGAGGTCAAAGGCTTCAATATTCTCTCTAAGACTCTTCCAAGTCACCGCGCCTTCTATTGTGACAATCTTTCCCTGAAGCTTGATTTGCGGCTTTATGGACTGTAGAGACAACTTAACCGTGTCTTTAAAGAGATCCTTCATGGTTTTATCATGCATGAAAGGAATGACTGTTGAAGTTTCAGCCCCCGAAACTAAAATATGTTTATTATTAAGAACAAAATCACGTAAATCTTTTAAATTTTTAGGATTTAAAGTTTTAATCATATTAACTTTTTATCATAGAAAAGCTTAAAAA